>JAJFMO010000565.1 GCA_020697475.1 Paenibacillaceae bacterium
CACTTAGAATCAACCGCAGTGGCTTCCGCAGCGGCAGCCTTGTTTGAACTGGTCGATCCGATAAGGACGACAATGATGAACGCGAAAATCCCCAACACAGCGAAAGCCGTTCTTATTTTCATAAACCGCTTTTTTTGCATCGTTCCCTCTCACTCTCTTAATAGAATAAATTCAACTACGAACCGCAGGAGGAGCGCAGTATTATGACTTGATTTCCATAACTTCACCATACGTTTCAAGCCATTCTTGACGAATCTTCTCCATGCGTGCGTTGGTCACCTCCCATGGTTCAAACGGGTCGCCGATGTCCTCCGCCATTTTGCGGGTCCGTTCAGCCAGGTCCTTCTCAATCCCGGCCGCCTCCGGTTTGCCGCCAAGATTGTTTAACTGGTAAGGATCGATGAGGTTATCGTAGAGGAATAGCGTCCCGTTATGTGTTTTCGCATACGTATACCGTTCCGTTCTGACTCCCCGCCATTCCGGTACGATCCATGGAAAGGCCGACATGATATACGCCGCTTCGGGTTGTTCTCCCGGCTGTCCGGTCAAAACATGCCGCAAATCTTTCCCTTCGGCGAAAATGGGTTTGTCAATGTTCATTAAGCTGAGTAATGTCGGCATGATGTCCACTGTATTCAATGGAACCATCGAGTCCGTCTTCGGTCGGATCGATCCAGGATACCGCACGATAAAGGGTACATTGATCGATTCCTCCCACGGGTGGCCTTTTTGCATCGCGCCTTGCGAAAACATCATTTCCCCGTGATCGGACGTGAATACGACAATCGTTTCGCGATCCAAATCGAGCGAAATCAGATGCTCCATGAGCCGCCCCATACTCTCATCCAGGGCGGTAATCAGCGCGTAGTAGTCGCGTAATACTTCTTTATCGGGCGTCTCGCGATACCAAGGCCATTTCCTTTCCTTTTCGAATATGGTATCCTTCACATTCGGCCGCCAGGTCAGCTTGTCGACGTCGTACATGTCTTTATATTTTTGCGGCACCTGATCGTAAGGGTCATGCGGAGGGCCCCAGGACAAGAAGAGGGCAAACGGCTCATCCTTATGCTTTGAAATAAACTCGATGGCAATGTCCGTCTGACCTTCCGGCTCAAAGCCTTCTATTTTAACTTTTTCCGGACTGTCATTTAAATAGTAATAGTTATCGAAATAGTGGTGTCGGCAGTTAAGAACTGCCCACAGATCATCGAATCCGTGCCGGTGCGGACCAGGCGGCATATAAGCGGTACGGACCTGCTTGGGACCGAACAGATGCCATTTTCCAACATATCCTGTTCGATAACCAGCGTCTTTCAACACATAACCAAAGCTTTGGCCATCGAGCGGTAAAGGAACATCGTTGTGAAGCACATCGGTCGTTGTGGGATATCGCCCGGAAAACAAACATGCCCTGTACGGAGTGCATACGGCAAAACAGGAAACCGCATTTCTAGACATAAACCCTTCCGCTGCCAACCGGTCCAAATTCGGCGTAATCACTTCACGATTGCCGGCGCATCCCATGTCCATTCCCCGCATCTGATCGGCAAACACGAATAACAAGTTAGGTTTTTTAGTGTTCATGTATCCCCCTCGTTTCAACAATGATGAATTGTTTTACAATTGCAGCATGATCGCAGACAATGGTTCGATGCGCAGCGAAAATTCACCTGTTGCATCCACTTTGTAAACCGCTCTCTGCTTGCCGTCGGCCGTTTCGACAACGGTGACCGTAGTTTCCTGCAAATGATCCACTCGTACAGAACATTTCTGGGCTTGCGTCGTGTAATTTACGATCATTTGCGCCTGCTTCCCTTCCTGGCTCTGCCAGCGACTGGTGAGCAACGGTGGGTTGGTCAATTTTGCCCCTTTCAGTCTTCCTCTGTCCAATAACTCAATATCTACGGGGGCCTCCGTCTTTAATTCATACGGTTTCTCCATTCGACCAAAGCATAAATACGGCTTCGCCTCGCCTGTTCTCCAGGCGTTAAGATGATGTATTAGATCGAGGATATCGTCCTGATTCGGCTTCGACTCTGTCCAATGGGAACCCCAATCCCAATTAATCTCCCCGGCATCCCTTAGGACCACGGTCAGCATATCTCCCGCAATAAACGAATAGGCGGTGCGCCACAGCAAATTATCAGGCGACTTTTCATAATCTATGCATTTGCGGGTCGGGTTTTGGTTGCCCATAAAATTGTTGATGTACTCATGGTAAACGTATTGATACAGAGGAATCGGGTTGCCGGCAAAAAAGTTGATATTAAACCGCATATCGTTGAACAACAGATCGGGAATAAACGGTTCCGCCGCTGCAGCTTCGCAGCCGATCAGAACTTTTTTGCCGGATTCATCGATCAGCTTTTGCAGCTTCTCATACAGTGCGATCATCGCTTCGTTCTGCCATTTCCCCGGTACGGGGGGATGACCGTGCTTATCGCTGTAGCAAAAACACGAGAGACCGCCCAGGATTTGATCGAAAAACTGGATGTAGTCACATCCACTATCCAACATATGAGAAACTTCCTGAACGACAACCTGCTCGACAAACTCGTTCGTGGGGCACATATCGTATCCATAGCGTTGCGCTCCGTTACAAATGATCGAACGAAGCTCCCCTTCCGGCGAAGCGCACATCACTTCCGCCAGATGTTCTTCCTCAAACTGCTGCTTGCGGTTATAGTCTTCCAGCAGGCTTTCATTCGTCCAGGCGATTCCACTGCAGTATACACCGAGCAAATGTCCGTCCTGATGAAGTTGGTCGGCAAACTTGCGGAAATTATCCTCGCTTCCATAGGGTGGCCATACATAAGGCGGAGCCCAGGGTGCGGTTCCTTCCCAATGCATGAGCAGAGCCATCACTTTGCTGTCGACACGCGCCG
>JAJFMO010000566.1 GCA_020697475.1 Paenibacillaceae bacterium
GACATACTTATTTTAATGTCGACATATACCTTGACGATGCCACGTTGGAAAACGGTTGCTTGCTCGCTGCTCCCGGCAGCCATAAACTGGATTATACGATGCAGCAAGTGAGGGACATCGGATTTGATTTTCACGGCTTGGTTCCGGTGCCGATGAAAGCCGGCGATGTGCTGTTCCATAACACCCGCCTTGTTCATGGATCGCATCGGAGCGAATCGTCCTCCATACGTCGAACAATCTATTATGAATTTTGCACGACCCGGTTTGTGGAAGAGCATTTCAAGCGACTCGGGTTCAATGGGATTGCCGGCCGGTATCTCGATTTCGACGCATGGACGGAAGATCGCGCCAGATTGATCCAGTACGGGATCGATTTACGCAAAACTTGCTCCTACGCGGCGGATGAGCCGGATTATCCTTATCGTGCGCCACATGGAAGCGATTTGCGGTACGATCCACAGCGGATCGAGCTCGCCCCTCGATTCGGAGGAAGCCATAGATAAGTAAAGCCTGGGCCATTCGTGGCGTGTGTTTGCGGGATACGGTACGGGGAGTCTAACGGTTGAATACAAAGCCTATTTGCCTTCAATTGACCCCCTTCCAACTCCAACGGTTGCCAGATGCACCTAACCACCCGTTCTGGGCTCGAAATCGTTGAAAACGGCGAATTAGCATCCGGTTACAACCGTTAGATTTTGGAACGTTTGATATCTACCCGATTAGCCTTATCTGCAACCGTTACAATTCGAAGGAAAGGCGAAAGTGCGAGGAAATGCGCCTAATAACTTTCTGATACGCAAACAAACCCCACTAAGTGGGGTTTGTTTGCGTATCAAGAGCAAGTCTCGCTTCTGCCAAAAATAAATAGCAAAATAGTCAATCTTTTCGCAGAGTCAGTATATTTCCCAATGAATGCCACGCCGCTACAATATATCCGATGTACATCAATTAACTTTGCTTATGGGGAGTGCGGGAAGTTTATGCGTAGAAACAATTTTCATTTTCTGGTCATCTTTGTCCTTGTGTTAGCCGTTCTTGCGGGATGCGGGGGGCAACAAGCGGCTCAACCAACGGCACAAGACGGCGGGAATTCGGCTCAGCCCGCCGCCGCCCCGAAAGTGAGCACGGAACCGGTCACATTGAAGATGTTCCAGTCGTCCACGAAAATTACCGACGAGCAGTTTGCCACCTTGATTGCGGATCCTGTCAAAAAGAAATACCCGTACATTACGATAGAATTGGTCAGAGGAGACAACAATAAAGCGACGGAAGCAGTCGCTGCAGGCGAGTTTCCGGATATGATCTTTACCGGTATCGGTACAATCCCATTTTACCGGGATCTGGGTCTGTTAACCGATTTGAACCCGGCTGTCAAAAAATTCAACTTTAACCTGAACGACTTCGAATCGAGGATTATCAACCAGCTCAAAGTGTACAGCGACAAAGGGGAGCTCTACGCGATTCCGTATCTGGAGAACTTCTCCGCATTATTTTATAACAAAGATATTTTCGATCGCTATGGGGTCGCTTACCCGAAAGACAACATGTTGTGGGACGACGTCATCGCCTTGGGTCGGCAAATTTCGTCCAAGTCTTCGGGTGAGGTCATGCCGGTTTGTCCGGGCAACTTCGCCCAATACGACAGCGTCATGTCGCTGCCTGTTGTGGACGCGAAAACTAACAAAGCGATTCTGGAAACCGATACTTGGAAAATGCTGATCGACAAGTTCAGGGATATTCAACAAATCCCGGGGAACGCCTGCGGAGGGGACGGCAAGGAAGTTGCCGGATTTGCAGACGGTACGATTGCGATGATCGCTACCAACGGAGCCAGACTGGGCGAATACGAGGAGATGGCCAAGCAGGGGAAAACGTTCAACTGGGATTTGGCAACGTATCCTCAATTCAAGGAAGCGCCAGGCAAGAGACGGCGTATGGACGTGACCTTGCTGATGGTTTCCACCGCGAGCAAGCATCCGGATCAGGCGTTCCAGGCTATACAAGCGATTTCCGCCCGCGAAGAGCAGGTGAAGCGCACACGCCAAGCGAATTTGAGCACATTCAAGGATCCCGAGTTGAAAAAGGATTATGCTGTCGATTTGCCGTCTGCCAAGGGCAAAAACATCCAAGGCATCTTCAAGACCGAGCCGTCTGCCGTGCCGCCGTATACGAAATACGACGCCCCGGCCAACAAAGCCCTGGATGCTGCTGGAAAAGAAGTGCTTAAGGGCACGGATGTCAACTCCGCGTTGCGTACCGCCAACGAGCAAGCCAATCAAGATATTGCCGCCATGATCCAAAGCGGGCAATAATCGTTCGAATGGCCGCGACCCGGGTTACCTGGGCGCGGCCGTTTCTCTTTTGCGATACTTGGCGGGAGGAATTCCGTATTTCTTCTTGAACGTCTTGTAGAAATGCGTGTAGTTGCCGAACCCGCACGCCAAGGCAATCTGCTCGATCGACATCGCCGTATATTTCATTCGGTCGGCCGCTTCCGATATACGGATATCCATCGCGTAGCCGATCATCGTTTTTCCGTAGCATTCTTTGAAGAAATGAACCGCACGGGAGACGCTTAATCCCACATAATTCGCCACATCTTCCACTCGAAACGAGCTGAACGCATGCCTCTCCACGTAGCGCTTCATTCGCGAAGCGACATAAGGGTGGCTCGAAGACCCGGCGGTCTCCCTCAAGGCTCGGCCAATTTGGATGCACAGCGCTCGCAGCAAGTAACTCATTAATTCCCGGTCGCCGCTCGTCGCCTGGCATTTCTCCTGAGACAACTGCCTCCACAGAGACAAGATCGATTCGTCGGGATTGATTCGGATGATATTGAGTTTCTTCGTCCGGGCCCACCAATCTTCAACCCAGCTTCCCCTGCA
>JAJFMO010000567.1 GCA_020697475.1 Paenibacillaceae bacterium
TTTCGTTCGTGACTTATGGTATTTAAAACTTTTCCTCCCACGCTCTTTGTCAATCAAACGCCTGGCAGCCTTCTTCCCCTTCTCCTCTTTCACTTCCCGATAGTCGCGTGCAGCTCTTTCAGATAAGGCCGCCAGCTCCCCGCCCAAATTGCGATAATTGGCTAACCGGTTCGGCGACAATCTGCCCTCTTGGATCGCCAACTGCACTGCGCACCGGGGTTCTTTCCGATGTTGGCAGTCATTGAAGAAGCATTGCGCTGCAAGCTGCTCAATGTCGTCGAAAGCTTTGGCCATCCCGCTATTGGCGCTCCATAAATGCAATTCCCGCATCCCCGGGGTATCGATAATCACGCCACCGGAAGGCAGCATGAACAGCTCCCGATGGGTGGTCGTATGTCGTCCCCGGTCATCTTTGAGCCGGATTTCCGTAACCTTCTGAACGTCCTCGCCAATGAGGATATTGATAATCGTCGACTTCCCCACCCCGGAAGAACCGACCAACGCCACCGTCTGCCCTTCACCCAAATATGGAGCCAGGGAGTCGAATCCTTCCATGGTAACCGCACTCAGGACATGAATCGGAACGCTCGGAGCAATAGCCCCCACTCTCTTCACCTTTCTCTCGATCACATCCGCCTCACACTGATCCGCCTTGCTTAACACAACAACCGGATTCGCGCCGCTTTCCCACGCCGTAATAAGATATCGTTCGAGTCGGTTGATATTGAAATCCTGATTCAAAGAATTGACCAACAAAACCGTATCCACATTCGTTGCCACAATCTGCTCATCTGTCGTTCCGCCGGCGACTTTTCGGGAGAACTTGCTTTTCCTCGGCAAAATCGCCTGGATCACCGCATAATCGTGAGAAGCCGTTTCTCTGATCGCCACCCAATCCCCAACCGCGGGAATACCTTCCCTCGTCGCGGCTTGAAATCTCATCTTCCCGGAAACTTCCGCCAGCATTTCACCGCTTTCCGCCATGACCCGGAACGAATCTTTATGTTCGACGATCACTCGTGCCAACGTAAATCCTTGTTCCCGAAACGGTTCGAATGCCCGCTCCAGTTCCACATTCCATCCTATTTTTTTCAAATCCAAGGTTGATTTCCTCCTAGTTTTCATCGCTAAAAATATCCAACAAAAAAAGCCCTGGGAGACGTTCTTCCCCCCAAGGCTAATCAGGCACCGCGGTAATCAGCAATTCTGCAGTTACCTAACTTGATCCAACAATCGGCGAGGGCAAGAATTTTATTCTGTTCATGGTCATTGTCCTCACCTCTTTCCGTTCAGTATGGGTATAGATAGAGCATAACGGATGCTGCAAGTTGTGAAAAGGGAATAAATGATTATACGTGTTCTTTCCAGCAGCTTTAACGCGACGACAACAACTCCCGCACATGCGCGATTTCGCCCCGATGAGTGCCGTCGGCGCCGACGCCGGTTTCGAGGACGAGCGGAATATCGCGTAGATGCGGCGAGGCAAGAAACTCCCGAAACCCAGCGTCGCCGATGAACCCGCGGCCAATGTTGGCATGGCGATCATGCCCCGAACCGGCGGGATAGACGGAATCGTTCAAGTGCACCGCTTTCAGATGCGCCATATAGCCGAGCCGCTCCCCTTCACTCTGCACCCTCGCCCAGTCTGTGCCATTCCACAACCCCGCGGCGAACGCGTGGCACGTATCCAGACAGAAGCCGAGTTTGTCCGGGTAATTGCAGAGCGAGCGGATTTGCGACAACTCCTCCAGCGTCGTCCCCATCGCCGATCCCCCGCCTGCCTGATTTTCCAGGAGCACCAACGCGGATCCGTGCCATCGTCCCAACGCCTCGTTAAGGTTCTGGATGATTAGCTTGTACCCTTGCAGCGGGTCTCTTCCCTTGTACTTGCCAAAATGCACAACCAAACCGACCGAACCGCACGCATCCACGATCGCCAGCCCATTCATCAGCGCTTCCACCACCGCATGTCCCGTTCCATCCTCCGTTGCGAGATTGAGAGGGTACGGCGCATGACCGATGGACTTGAGCCCGTTCGCCCGGCTGAGTTCGGCGCACGCCTCGGCATCGCGGATGCTGAACACCTTGGTGTTCAAGCTGCGCGGATTCGTCGGGAAGTATTGAAACGCCGTCGCCCCGATGCCCAGAGCCCTTCGCGCCGCCTCCGCATAACCGCCTCTCGTGCTGACGTGGGACCCGATATGCATACCGCAACCCCCTCCCCGATGAAAAATGAATTACTTTTGGCAATGAGTGCAATAGAAGCATTTTTTGGAGGAAACCATCTGTTTCGTAATGGGTGTTCCGCACTGAACGCAAGGCTCGCCTTCGCGGTCATACACCCGGCAACGTTCGTCGAAGCCGCCGGTCAACGTATCTCCCGGAAACAGCGGCGTATCCATGTACCCGCCATAACGAACCGCTTCGTTCAGCACCGAATGCATCGCTTGGTAAAGCCGCTCAACCTCCCCTTCTGCCAGTGAACCGCTTCTTCGCGTGGGCAACAGCCCGGCCATAAAGCAAATTTCGTCCGAATAGCAGTTGCCGATCCCGGACAGGAAGCTTTGATCAACCAATGTGACCTTCAAGGTTGTACTGCGCCTGCGCAACAATTGGTGGAATTGGGGCAACGACAAGGACGGCGCGAGCGGCTCGGGCCCCAGCTTGGCAAGCAAACGCTCGACTTCGGGACGTGAATGCAAGTGCAAATATCCGAGACGCAGTCCGATAAAATAGAGCTGAGAGTCGCGAAAATGAATCACAATTTGCGCAGTCCGATCCGGCGGATTGTCGCCATAGAACACAGAGCCGCCCAGCATCAGGTGCAGAAGCAGCACGTTGCCGGAATCCAGCCCAAACAGCAGATGCTTCGCCCTGCGTTCG
>JAJFMO010000070.1 GCA_020697475.1 Paenibacillaceae bacterium
ACACCGGATGCGACCTCAGCC
Source organism: Paenibacillaceae bacterium (assembly GCA_020697475.1). Lineage (GTDB taxonomy): Bacteria > Bacillota > Bacilli > Paenibacillales > NBRC-103111 > JAJFMO01. The sequence goes on from JAJFMO010000070.1 coordinate 22, forward strand.
GCTTCGATGCCCGAACCTTCGTCACCTTGTCGCCGAGCACTTCCTGCATCGCCTCGAACAACTCCTTGTGGTTCTCGGCTTCGGCTTCCGCTTCCTTCTTCTCCTCGTCGCTCTCGATGCCTAAGTCGCCGCTCGATACCGACTTGAAGTCCTTCTCCTTGTAGCTGCGGAGCATCTTGATCGCGAACTCGTCGATGTCGTCGGTGAAGTACAGAATCTCGAAGCCCTTCTCCGCAACCATCTCGGTCTGCGGCAGCTTCTCGATCCGCTCGTTCGATCCACCGGTGGCGTAATAAATGTACTTCTGCCCTTCCGGCATCCGCGACACGTATTCCTCCAGCGTGACCGGCTTCTTCTCCGTGGACGAATAGAACATGAGCAAATCTTGCAACTCATCTTTATGGCTGCCGTACTCGCTGTAAACCCCATATTTCAACTGGCGGCCGAACGATTTGAAAAACTGATCGTACTTTTCGCGCTCGCCTTTTAGCATACTTAATAAGGCGGACTTGATCTTGCTGCGGATGTTCTTGGCAATGGCGCTCAACTGCCTGTCGTGCTGCAGCATCTCCCGCGAAATATTGAGCGACAAGTCCTCCGAGTCGACCAACCCTTTGACAAAGCTGAAATAATCGGGCAGCAACTCCGCGCACTTGTTCATGATCAGGACGCCCTTGGAATACAATTCCAGTCCCTTCTCATACTCCGCCGTGTAGTAGTCGAACGGAATATTTTCCGGAATATACAGAATCGCCTGATACACGACCGAACCGTCCGCGCTGACGTGGATATACTTCAACGGCTTGTCGAAGCCGTAATGCTTCTCCATGTAAAAGTTCTCGTAATCTTCGCTGGTCAGCTCATTCTTGTTCTTGCGCCAGATCGGCACCATGCTATTGAGAACTTGCTCTTCGGTCACTTGCTCGAACTCGTTGTCGCTGCCTTCCTTCGGCCGGCTCTCAGTCATGTCCATCTTGATCGGGTAGCGGATGAAGTCGGAATACTTCTTGATAATCGCCCGCAGCCTATACGGCTCGAGATACTCGTCGTAGCTTTCTTCTTCACCGTTCTCCTTGATCTTGAGGATCACTTCGGTGCCGACCGATTCCTTCTCATAAGGCTGGATCGAATACCCGTCCGCGCCCTTCGACTCCCACTTGAACGCCTCTGCGCTGCCGAGCGCCCGGCTGATCACCGTCACTTCGTCCGCCACCATGAACGCCGAATAGAAACCGACGCCGAATTGGCCGATAATGTCGTGGCCGTCCTTCGCCTCGTTCTCCGCCTTGAAAGCGAGCGAGCCGCTCTTGGCGATCACGCCGAGGTTCGCCTCCAACTCCTCCGCGGTCATCCCGATGCCCGTATCGCTGATCGTGAGCAGCCGCTTGTCCTTATCGGCCGTCACTTTAATATAGTAATTGTCCTTGTCAAACACGAGCGATTCGTCGGTGAGCGCCTTGTAGTAAATTTTGTCGATCGCGTCGCTGGCATTGGAGATCAGTTCCCGCAGGAAAATCTCCTTCTGCGTATAAATCGAGTTGATCATCAATTCCAACAGTCGCTTGGACTCCGCTTTGAACTGCTTCTTGGACATGCCCGAACCCTCTCCTTACTCTATGTAAAAAATGTCGTTAGCACTCTCTACTCGCGAGTGCCAGTCTTCATTTTATACCATTCCATTGAGCTTGTGTCAAGGTGGTTTCACGGGGTTTGCATGTCCTTGGTTGATTTGATCCTGTTTCTATAATTCCGCGGAGCTTCGCCCAAATGGGACTTAAACACATAATTAAAATAGCTGACGGATTGGAATCCGCATTCCAAAGCGATTCGTGTAATGGGCATCTCCTGGTTTTTCAATAAGTACATCGACATCTGCAAGCGCAAACGATTGATGAATGCATTCGGGGACAACCCGGTCAAACGTTTAAAGCTTTCGTAAAAATGCGTCCTTTTGAGGTCAAAGCGGGAAATGAAGTCGTCGGTTGAAAGATTTTCCGAATAATTTCCCAAAATATATTCGATGCATTGTATAATCCGGTGATCCATCGCCTCGGATAAGTGTGATATTTGGTTTTCCGCATACCGGTTAAGCTGTACGAGAATGTCTACAAGATATTGAAATTGCTTGGCTTCCCAGCCGATCCGTTTTTCCGCTTGCTCTTCCAAAGCCAGAAAAGCGGATTGCTGGATGTTCCGGGCATATTCGGAATGAGCCGGAACGTGCGGGGAGATCCGGTCTCTGACATAGAACGGGGCCAACAAATGGATTCCTCCCGGAATCCATTTGACAATGATCGGAGAGAACAAAACCATAACCCATCCGATCGGCTTCCGCGCGTCACGGGTTAACGGCCAGTGCGGATCAAAAGGGCGAAATAAAAAAACGTCCCCGGGCCGGCCGTCATAATCTCTGTCAAGCAAATGAAATACAGCTTCGTTTTCGCGCAAAACACATATTTCAAGGGATTCATGGATATGCAGTGCATGTTGCTCGAAGCATCCCTCTTTCTCCATAAAGACGAATTCCCGCTCCAATTGTATATTCTCGAAAAACACGTTCAACCCCTCACTTTTCGCGAATCGTCATCCGAACAAAATTGCAACTTTCAGGGCGGCTTTTTGAAAGTATTTTGTACCGGGATTGATACAATGGTGTTGTAGCTGAAAGTAAACATGGAGGAATCAAAATGGGTGATTCGATCTTCAGACCGCATGACACAGCCAGGGCGTTAACCGCATTACTGTGGCAAGAGCATGAATTGTCCCGGATAACCGCCGGTTGGATTCCAGCCGCTCCGAAATACGAAATCAAAGCGCAGCTCGGCCGGTTGTCCTATCTTCATAATCAGAACATGAAGGCGCTGTACGAACGTGCGCAAGAGCTTCCTGAAAGTTTGAAAGCTTCTTCTTCGGGACAGTCGCCGCCGGCGGTGACTGAATTATTCGAACGTCTGGCCATGGCCAATGATCTGTATAGTTTCCTCTGGGGTTATCATTATGTGTACCGGCGTATTTGCCAAAATTACGAGACTTTGTCAAACCGCCTCGATCCGCTTCTTGATGCTCCCACGATGGATAAGATACGAATTACTCAATGGGCGAAAGACGAGATTTTGCGTAGTATCGCTGAACATTTGAAGCTTGCCGAAACAGGGGATGTAGCGTATGGACATAATGTTCACGAAACAATGATATGGGAAACTTACGTGAAAAGTTTATGGGAGATAGACGAGCTACTCTTGCTACACCTCATGGACATGGACAAAATTTCATGGCCGTACCATCCGGTAGCCGAACCCGCCGGACCGGCCCCCTCGACGTCGGTTCCGGATCCCAATTATCCTTTGTATGAAAACAGCACAAACAAGGGAATGAAAAGCTTTAGCGATCCGAGCGCTTCTCCGTTATTCGAGAGCGTCAAACAAATGCTTTATATTAATGCATGCGAGATGGCCGCCGCCGAATCGCTGGCCTATATGTTTTACGGTGTAAAGAACATGCCGCTTGAATTTTATTGCGATTTGTCCCGCCATCTATGGGATGAAATGCGTCACAGCATGATGGGAATTCGGCGCTTGGAGCAATTGGGCTACGATACGCGGCAATTCCTCTGGTTTCGGGGGGCGCCGGGAGATTTAAGCGCAGAAGAACGATTTGCCGAGATGTATTCTTCATTGACTCTGGTCGCAGAGCCCTGTTCTTTCAGAAAAAAACGGAAATCCGCGGAAGCGTTCTGGAAATTCGGCGATGTCCAATCCGCCGTACAAAGCGAATTCGACGTTGTGGACGAACGAATGCATGTCGATTTCGGCAATAAATGGAACACGGAATTGTATAAGCAATTGGGTAATTTAGTAACCGCCCGAGAACTGAAGGAGCGGGCGGCGATCCGTCGCATGAATGAACTGAATGTAAGCCCGGCCGAACAGGAAAAGCTCGTGAAACACTTTCCCGGCTTTTGCGGCATTTCCACATCCGATCTGCCTTACGACCGCTATTAGCCAAGACGAAGGGCACCCAATGAGGGTGCCTTTTTTCTTAACCCGCCTCGTCAACGAAAATGCAATTCCAATATTTCCTCATCCTTCCGGATGGCAACAACACCGCTGTCATAAACCGATTGGACAAACGGGCTGGCATAAACCAGATCCGGTGCGTAATTAACGGGCCGGCCATTGATCCGCGGTGACTGACTGTAGTCTGCATAAAATTCAAACCGATCCCCATATATGCTCCGGTAGGATAAAGCGCCATTCTCAAATCGCAAAACTCCGGAGGCGAGTTGATTTGCAAAAGAATCCAGGTTCTTTATCTTCCCCTTGCTTATGACCTCGATGATCACCGGCGTCCATTGATCTTCGCAAACAAGACAATGGCCCGTGCCGCCATCTTTCCATCTGAAGCCGCCGCTTACCGGCTTTACTCCAGCGAAAGCGCCGGCGGATTCAACCAAAATCCAGCCGTCACGTTCAATCGGTTCGGATAAGCCCGATTTGGAAAACCAAACCGCCATATCACCGGAATATTGGCTGGTCTTTAATTTCTGTGCAATCAAGGTTCCTTTTTTCTGGACCGCCCATTGCTGGTTATAGTGGCTTTCATTGCCTTCCGGTTCACAGAACGGATAAATACGGGCATCGGGATGACCGCTGAAAATGACGCCGTTCCATCGATTTTGTGAGCTTATAGCTGTCCAATCCTCGTTGGAGCGAGCCTCTGCCATCAATGAGCCTATAATAAAATCGGGGGTACAGTAGCTATAGCGAACCATTCCGCCAAAATCGGTACGCAGGCGGTAATGAGGCGGGGTAACATATCCCGGGTGTCCGAGCCCCAAAGGACGCTGAACGATTTCATATTCCTCCTTCGCCCTTTCCAAAGCCATGTCGATAATGATGTCGGGCATTTGCCATTGGCTTGTAACAAAGGCCAATAGGCTGGCATCATGATGGAGAGGCTCGCCAATGCCCATATAATACCAAGCCGCATTTCTTAGCATCTCGCTGCCTTTCTTGGCGGAACTCGGATAGCAACGGGTTTTCCCTCCTCCACGAACACCGTCAATCTGCTCTTGTGCACATAGCGCCCAATAGAGCTTCAGAAAATCGTCAGATCTTCGTTTCAAGATCTTATCGTCGGTAAAATCATATAGAAAATAAACGGCACCCAATGTAGCGGTGGAATAGGAAGGCGAAGCAATTTCGACAAGCATTCCTTTGGAAGCGCGCTGGCACAAATATTCACGGAAATAATCCGTCAGAGCTTGATAATGATCGCTTGCCACATATCCGTCTTCAAATTTGTTTTGTTTATACCGTCTATGGTCCTTCAGAATCATGGAGAAGCCCCAGCAGACGGCCAGATGCATGATATGATGATTTTCCGAGTGCTCTACGTGCCATGTCCCGGAAATTTCATATTCAGCATCGGATCGTTTGGATTGATGGCTGGCCCAGGCCCACATCGTTTCCAACAGCACCTCGTAGGTGTGGGTCGTCAGAAGGTTGGGAGTTTGTGTACCGTCGGGACCGAAGAACTTCACCAAGGTAACCAGACCGCGGCTGAAAAAATGGAAACTATGTATTTCGAAAAAGGTTTGGGGCCTCTTAAGATGAAATTCGCAAAGTTCAACTAATGCTTGGTTAGCTTCATGCAATTGCTCGTTCAAATAAAAAGCCCGCATGGCAAACAGAATAACCGAGTGTCCATAAGTTCTCGTAAAATCTCCTCGGTCGTTCCAATCATAATTGATTTCGCCGGGTCGAAACGGCATCCCTCGGTGACTTTTGAAAAAATCCTCGCAGTGTTCCTTATACTTGCTCCGAATGGCGGCTACTTCCTCTTTATTCACCTTGTTCAATCATCCTTCCCTGCTGAGGCTAAAAATGATCAATTGATTTCCGTAATAACCGAATGTGTAAACGCCATATACTGGACACCATCGCGGAAAGAAGGAGACCCTTTCCTTCCATGGCGAATCGCATCGATAAAATCTTGTTCCACTGTCCATCGGCCCTGCATGTCTTCCGGCACCTCTACCCGCTCATCGCCTTCGCCCGTGTTTACGATAACGATGCTTCCCGTTGGAAAACAGGTAATCGTCCCTTCGCTGCCATGAATGGCCATCTGGGACCGTCCGCCCTTGACTGCACCGGAAAATAAGGCGGTTAACTGGCTGCCGCTCTCAAACCGTCCGATAACCATAACGGAATCGGGTAGTTCTGCCTCTGTTCTTCCTTCCGCGTCCGGCAAACGACAGCGAACCCACGTCGTACCCATGGACTGCACATGAGCCAGCGGGCCAAACCATCGGATCAGCACTTCACCCATAATGCCTACGTCCAAAGCGTTAATGCCTTGCAAATCACGGCGCTGACGCCAATGCAACGGCTGATTGGCATTTAGAAACGTAGAAGCCGGATGCGAAACGGCAATATGACGCACTTCCCCGATGAGGCCATCGCGAATAAGTTGCAGTACGTAGGGTCTCACCGTCATATAATGTGGCGCCGGACATAGCATCGTGGTAAGACTTAATTTTTCGTCCGCATCCAACATCTGTTTGGCTTGCTGAAGATCCATTGCCATTCTTGCCTGGCAAAAGACATGCTTCTTTTTTTGCAATGCGTATAAGGAAGCCTTGGCATGGAGGTAAGGAGGCGTACAAATGAATACCGCATCGACCTCCGGGTCGTCAACGACATCGTGCCATGTTTCATATACTTTCCTGAATCCGAATCGCTTCGCCGCTTCATATCCGCTTTGCGCCGTTCGATTGGCGACCGCAACCAATTCGACATTCCCCAGCTTCAATAAATTGGGCAGATGGTGACTTCTGGCGATCCCGCCGGCGCCGATCATGCCAATCTTCACACTCATCATGATTCACCGGCTTCTTTATCCGACTTCCTTACTGAAAATACTTTCAAGTTGGAATATTCCGCGATCAAAGGAGCCATTTGGCGAAATCCAATTTTACCGCCGCCCAACGCTTTTCCATATTTATGGCCATCGTCATGAAAGTGGAGGATGTCCAGGTCGTTGACCCTAAACCGAATTTCCACACCACAACGAATTAAGGTGATATGATAGGGAGCTCTACAATGCTCAACGTCCGGAATCGGATCGGCGCCTTGGGCAACCAGGTGAAACCCGTAGCTTTTTCGCAAATTGCAGGTATGGAACGCCCGCTCCTCCTCGAAGGTTCTTCTGAAGTAGGAGATGTGATAAGCGTCGATATCTCCGTGATGATACTGGTCATATATGCCGGTTCGGGGCGCCAGGCCGGAATCGAACAAGTCCTCTCCCCCCCGTCCCGCGGCGGCGAAGAACAGGATACACAGGCCGGGTTGGCGAATGGGCCAAAAATCCCAGGTCACCGCGATATCGGATGGAAAATGTTCGTTGCACCAATACACAAAATTGGATTTTTGCCCTTCCGCGGGATCGCGTTTGTTTTCCATTCGCATTCTTTGCAACGGAAAAGTAACGGCCGCCTCCCCTTCCAACTTAAAATCGCGCACATCGGACTCAGTTCTGAGCGGGTTGTCGTAAATACAATCGACAAACTCATATTTTTCTTTTGCAATCATAGCAATCGGCCCTCTTCCAGGTTGTTAAAATTCAGCACAAGTTCATGCTTATGTTTGCTAATCCGAATGACTCCGCTATTGTACTCTGATTGAACATACGGGCTTTGAAATGTATATGGATAAGAGTAATTCACCCCTTCTCCGCCAATCCTTGGGATATCGTCGGTATTGGCCGCATTGAAATAAATCTCCTTCGCATCCTTTCCGGCACCTTGATAGACGAGGAGAAACGCGGTGTCCTGGGTAACAACGGTCGGATACAGTTCCAACCGGTTCCCCAGAATGGTCTGCCGGAAATCGGTTAAGGCGGGGAAATCCGCTTTCCTTCCCGCCTCAATAATGATCGGACTGTATTTGTGGTGCAAACGGACAATGGTTTGATCTTCGTTCCAGGAATAGCTGTTATCATTTAGCTGGACGATTCCTTTGTATTTGTCGTTACCCATAGCCCAGGCCAACGGATTGTCATCCTTTCGGCAGAGCAATATCCTGACAGCCACATAGACATTGCCCTTTCTGGCAAAAATCCATCCCCCGGTTTCCTCCAGTTGATCCCATTCCGCTCCGAAATACAACCCGAACTCTCTATCGTAAATATCGTCATAAGATGGGTAAAGTGCCGGATTGGCCTGCATCCATCTTCTTCTTTGTTGTGTAATCAACACCTGCCGATGCTGGACACTGTGGCACATCAACTCCAGGCTGTATTTCCCGCCTTTCACCGCTTGTCTCGGGGAGGGGTCCAAAGCGACGGTTACCAGCCTGGCCCCCGGGTCGGCGCCGCAAATCAGGCCCTGCCATCTTCCCAATGCAGACAGATGGCTATGAACCGCATAGGGATGATCCATCTGCGTGCCCAAAATATAATCAGGCGTAACCCAACTATATTTCACGAATCTGGATTCGGTGTTGCACATTAGCGTATACTCCGTGCCCGGAGGGCGGGGACAGGCGAATTCCTCCTCACCCACTCCCCTGGAAACGAAAGCAAAGCATCCGAGGCCTTCCCTGTCAAGCGCAAGTTCCCAGACGATGGATGGAAACTCGTAATCGGACAATAGCATTTGCGCGCAGTTAAAATGGGTCAGCCCCGGTCCCCCCATATGATATATGGCGTACGGCGTCATCGAATCACGGCTGCCGACATGATAATGATGACGGGTTTTCGGACCGCCCCGTATGCCGGAAATCTGTTCGACGGCCCAGTCGGTCCACACCAAGTCCAAAAACATGCGAATGATCCTTCGCAATTCCTCATCCATACAGAAGTTGAACAGAGCGTATATGCTGCTCAACGTATGCTTCATATACGCTTCCGAGGCTCTTTCCAGAAAAAAGCCTTTCCTGGCCCGCTCCGTAAAATATTGTTTGAAGAAAGCCACCCAAGCCGCATAATGATCCCGGGCCATATACCGCTTGCCGTCAGATCCAACGCCCCTAGCCGTGCCAAGCTCGTAGCGATCAAACTGAAAACCGTATCCCTTGCCCGTGTTCGGATAAATCCGTGAAGCATATTCCGGTTCGTTCATGAAAATGGCTGAGGTCAACAAACAAAAGGTCTTATGATTTATATCATGGTTTTCACTCCCGGCCATCCACCAGGTGCTCTGTTTCGAAAGCGAAATGTCGTTCGTATACTTGCTGCGATCCCACATTAATTCGAGAAGCGCCTGTTCCGCGACGGGATCCAGTTTACCCGGCTGGAATGTGCTCTTCGAACCGAAGCACAAATAAAAGCTGACCATCCGGGTTTCGCCGATTAAGGAGCTCCATTGAATATCGGATACGAGCGCCTTCTCTTTTTCTTCGATCCAGCGGGCGCATAATTCCCGGTTGACCTCCTCCAATCGCTCGCCGACCCACAGCTGGTCAAACAATTGCCGGTCACGCCCCGAAAAATCCGTATGAATCCCTTTGCGAAACGCCTCGTCGACTCTCAATTTGCGCGTTAGCCGCTCCTCATGAATCCGCTGTTCAACCCGTTTTTCGCTCACCCCTATTTCGTCGCCACTGCGCGGATGAAAGTAATACACGTCATCCAACCAAACCTGATCCCCTTCGCGCAATTCAATGGCGATTTGGAATGCGCATATTTTCCCGAAATCGAATGCTTGCTCCGCACGAAGCCCCGACAAAGGAATGGGGAATTCCTCCCAGCCTCTTCCGGAATAATGGATCATGCCTTCCGCCTTGCGACCGTTCGTGTCGACGAATTGCAACCTCCAACCGTGAGAAATGCGGCTTAACTCAGCTTTAATCCATAGATGAAGGTTCCATTCTTCAGTCAGTTTCCATTGCCGCAAATAGGGTGAGACGGTAAATCCGAGCCACTCCAAGCCATCGTCAGGTTGCGCGGTATACTTCAAACTGAAATCTCCCGCCCGCTTATCCTCAGCATCCGGGACAAATTCACCGGTCGGCT
>JAJFMO010000071.1 GCA_020697475.1 Paenibacillaceae bacterium
ATCGACGAAGATCCGGCGATCGTGACCGAATTGATCCAGCGCAGCCAAGCCTTGATCGACGAGTTGAAACAACGCATCTGGACAAAGTCGGGTGTGGAATTATTTGATTTTATTTTGGAGGATATTCAGGAGTTAAAGAAGGTGTTGTTTGACCCGCAGAGCACGAAGGTGTTCATGGCGGCGATGAATGCTTCAGCCTGGATTAATGAACATATGAATGAATGGTTGGGTGAGAAAAATGCCGCGGACACGCTGTCCCAATCCGTGCCCCACAATGTGACTTCAGAAATGGGTCTGGCGCTGATGGATGTCGCGGATGCGATTCGTCCTTATCCGGAAATGGTTGACTTTTTGCAACGTACGAAGGAGGACCGCTTCCTGGATCAACTTGTCGAATATAAGGGCGGGCGGGAAGCCCGAGAAGCGATTCTTGATTTTCTTGATAAATACGGAATGCGCTGCTCCGGAGAAATCGATATGACGAGAACCCGTTGGAGCGAACAGCCGACATTGCTCATCCCGATGATTCTCAGCAACATCAAAAACTTCGAGCCGAATGCCGGCAAACAGAAATTTGAGCAAGGGCGCAAGGAAGCTTTGGACAAAGAACAAGAATTGTTGGAGCGCTTGAAACGATTGCCGGATGGCGAGCAGAAAGCCGATGAGACAGGGAGGATGATCCGCACGCTTCGGAATTTCATCGGGTACCGGGAGTATCCCAAATACGGCATGATCAATCGCCACCTCGTTTATAAGCAGGCTTTGCTGAAAGAGGCCGAAAAACTTGTCCAGGCGGGAGTTATTCGGGAGAGGGAAGATGCTTACTACCTTTCTTTCGAGGAATTTCGCGAGGCGGTCCGCACCCGGAAGGTGGATTACCGGATCATCAGCCAGCGAAAAGACGAATTCAAGTTATATGAAAAACTGACACCTCCGCGGGTAATCACGTCGGACGGCGAAATCGTCGTAGGCAAGTACAAACGGGAACATCTCCCGGCTGAAGCCATCGTGGGTCTGCCTGTTTCTACCGGAGTTGTCGAAGGACGGGCAAGGGTCATTTTGAACATGGAAGAGGCTGAATTGGAAGAGGGAGATATATTGGTCACCTCCTTTACGGATCCTGGCTGGACACCGTTGTTCGTTTCCATAAAAGGGTTGATCACCGAAGTCGGCGGTCTGATGACCCATGGCGCTGTGATCGCGCGTGAATACGGCTTGCCGGCCGTTGTCGGAGTGGAGAATGCGACCAAACGGATCAAGGACGGGCAGACAATCCGGGTGAATGGAACGGAAGGGTATGTCGAGGTGTTGTAGTGGCAATACACCAAGCAGGAGAGCCGCCAATAAATGGGGGCTCTCCCGTTGAGCTATAGATTTTATTAATGTCCTTTGGTAAGGATCCGGAACGTGATCCCGAATTTATCCGTTACATTCCCGTAAGCGGGGCTGAAAAAACTGGCTTGTAGCGGGTCGTTCACTCGTCCGCCTTGCTTCAATGCTTCGAAATATCGGGTAGCTTTTTCTTTGTCGTCGGTTTGAACAACGATCGTGATTTGCGTTCCCTTCCCGTACGTGCTACCGGTCACATGATCGGATATCTGCAGTTCGGAATCGCCGATTTTCAAAACGGCATAATTCACCCATTCCTTCTTTTCCGGCGGCAGGGGAGCTTCCGGATTTTCCGGCATGTCCCCGAACCGAAGCATATAGGTAACCTCCGCATCCAACGCCTTCACATATAAATCGATGGCCTCATTCGCGCTTCCGTTCATTTCAAGAAAAGGGATCAAACTCGTACTCACAACAATCATCTCCTTGGTTCAAATGTTTTCAACTCATTAACTATGTCGTAAGCCACGAAGGAAACGTGACAGACATGGCGAATAAAAAACGGCAGGTTTAGTACAAAGTTCTGTACACCCCGTCACATTTACACCATTTCTTACGACAAATAAGTAAATAGACGAAAGGAGGGGATTGTGGCGAATGAACGGTCACAACTGGCTTGTTGAACAATTCGAGGCGCATCGGAATCATTTGCAGACGGTGGCATACCGGATACTCGGATCGCGGAGCGAAGCGGATGACGCGGTGCAGGAGTCATGGATCCGTCTTACCCGCTCCAGTACGGGCGAAGTCGAGAATATGGGAGGATGGTTGACCACCATCGTCTCGAGGGTGTGTCTGGATATGCTGCGAACACGAAAGTCGAGGCGTGAAGAGCTTGCGACGGCTGGCGAACCTGAATCGGTTGCCGATCATCAAGATGGAAGCGATCCCGAGTATGAAGCGCTGATGGCTGACTCTGTCGGGAATGCGATGTTTATTGTCCTTGAGAAATTGAATCCCGCTGAACGCATTGCGTTCGTGCTTCACGATATATTCGCCTTGTCATTCTCGGAGATCGCTCTCATTATTGGGCGTAACGAAGCCGCAGCGAGGCAGCTTGCGAGCCGTGCTCGCCGCCGAGTTCAAGGTGCCGAATCAACTTCGGAAACGGCGGAGCTTCAGCGAAAAAGGGAGCTTGTCGAAGCGTTCCTTGCCGCGTCGCGCAACGGAGACTTTGAGAAACTGTTCTCGATATTGGACCCGAATGTCGTCCTTCGAAACGACCCTGCATTCGCGCCGGTCGCCAGTGTGCCGGTTGTTCGCGGCCCAGAGGCCGTCACCAAGCAGGCCAAGCAATTTACCGATCGTGCCCGGAGCATGGCAACGGTGCTCGTGAACGGATCGGCAGGCGTCATCGCGGGTCTAATGGATCAACCGATCTTCATTCTCGAATTCACTGTTGTGGATGACAAGATCGCCGAGATCGGCATGATTGCCGACAAGGCTCGCCTTCACGGGCTCGACATCGCCGCTTTGACCGATTGATTGGCCGATGGGGCTAACTGGATTCACGATGTTTCTTTGTTCGTCACCGAATGCTCAAATTAAATAAAGTTCAAATGTTTCATTCGGGTTATAACAGATAAGACTTCATTGACTCTTGGTAATTCAAGCCATCTTTCGAAACCGGGAAAAAAGGTGGAAAACACCATATCCACTCCTTCTCTCTCCATATCTTCGAGCGCTTTTTTGATCTTTTCATGAAGAACGATGAGGTGATCCTGATTACTTACAGCGATTTTTCGAAGTAAAAAGGCAATAGCTGCAAGCTGGGCGTGCGATGTGATATTGTAAAGCCCTCGGATATCAATCTGTTCATCACCGATCAAAATGTATCCCATGGTTGAAACCATCAGCTTTTCAGTACCACTGCCCTGTGGATAGCTCGAAAAGTGATCGGCGGTTATTTTTCTTTCTATCTCCCATTTTGTATGGGGGATACGTTCGCGTGGTTTGTCGTTTTCACATAAATATTTGGCTTCCTCGGTTACATTGACCGGCATAAAATTGTCCATCAGGATGATTTGATCGGCGACGGATAAAAATTCACCGCTGCCTCCAATGACGAGTACGGAAGATACTCCAACAGACTCATAAAGCTCCCTGACACGCTCCGTAAACGGTGTAATGGGTTCATGCTTGATTAATGAACGCATCTTGATGTCTTGAATCATAAAATTCGTCGCACTTCTGTCTTCATCAATAAGAAGAAGCTTACACCCGAAGTTGATGGCCTCCATAATATTTGCGGCTTGAGAGGTGGAACCTGAGGCGTAGTCCGTCGAAAACTGTTCAGCCGAACTATGGGGTATCCATTTTATGAAAGGCGTAATATTAATATTTTTTATAGAACGGCCTTCCTCTGCACATATTTCCATGGCGCTTTGATCTGTAATCACAAATTCTCGTCCGTCGCCTAGGAAATGATTGTAAATCCCCGAATTCAGTGCGTCCAGCAAGGTGCTTTTACCCGAATAACCACCGCCGGTGATGACCGTAACACCCTGTTTAATTCCCATTCCTCGCAAACCACAAATTTCAACTTCATTATCTACCGGGGATGTAAAAGGCAGGGCACCCTCCAGGGGTCCGCTGTTGTCTTTATTTCTTGGCAAAATGCTTCCGTTCGCAATGAAAGCACAATAATCACTGGATTTCAGCCATTCGCGAATGCTATTTTGTTTTTTTACCAATTCAAATGCAGCATATAATCTGTTGAGATCAAACTCGGCAATGAACTCCTCCACTTTTTTTGGAAGCATTTTGCAGAGCATACGCATCGCTTTATCATTATTCTTGAAAGGAAGTTGAACGGTAATCATTAAGCATAAATACCATTTTTCCGAGATGACTTCGACAAAAGATGCATTACGTTGCAACACCGCATTGGTTGGACGGAAACAATAAAAAGCCCCATTTTCTTTATCCGAACGTGATCGGTTATAGATCAATTCATTCAATGCCTCAATATGATGAACCCATTCTCTTAATGCAAAATCGGAGAGAACAACTTGATCCCTATTTTCATTTAAACCAAGTCGGTCAAATGGTATTTTTATGGTGATACATGGTTTATCCAGTGTGAGTTTATGTGTCCGGTCAATGGAATAGGCAACATCATTATTCCAATACGTTGGGTCACTTATCGTCACCCCTTCTGATGGATCATAGAATGAACCTTCATAAATCATACTGTAAGATGTCTGGCTGGATTGTAAGGAGCGAAAATATTGAGCGAGTCTTTTAATAAAGTATCATCCTTTCATTATTGGGAAGCAGTGAATAACGGGAAAAAATAACAGCCACTCTGTAAGTGGCTGTCATACACCGGCAAGAAAGCTCAAACGTACCTTCTGCCTAAATATAAAAGCCCTGAGAGTGGATCCTACCCTCAGAGCCTAATGTATTCGTAAAAAATAACTTAAAAAGCAGCTTGAGGATAGGACGTATATTTTTTTGTTTTCACTGTCCTCACCTCGTTACGAATTATTTTTACAGCAACAAAATCATAACATGAAGATCATCCAAAGTATATGGAAAGATTAATTATAGTTAACTTTAATGATTTTCGTATTGACAAACGGTTAAATCGATATCACTCCATTCATCGTCGTCACCCCGCCCTAGCCACCTCCACGACAAACCAATAGTAATGAAATTTCAAAAAAATGTATGTCAAAAAAATGTATAGACTATTTCTTTGTGAATTGTTATGATGTCGAATAAGGTTTTGGCAAAAATAACCATACGAAATCGATGAACCGGAGAAGTAACCGGAGTGCGCCGCGCACAGAGAGCTGTCCCACGGCTGGGAGGACGGCGGAGGCGTCCGGAGAAAGACACCGGCGAGTTCTGCCTGAACGATCGGTTCTCCGATCCAGTAGGAGCGGACGCTCCCCAGCGTTATGGGTTAGAGCTGATCGCGCTGTTTAAGCGCGATAAACAGGGTGGCACCGCGAATTTCAACCTCGTCCCTTATTGGGACGGGGTTTTTGTGCATTTTTGGTGCTGCTTTCGGATGCTGTATTGGAGACGAATTAAGGGGGTGATGCACATGGATGATGGCGACGATGATGACGATGATAACAACAACTTTTTTGTCAGGCGTTACCCAATTGAATATAGGGAGTGTTACTCATGGAAACTCATTCAACGCAGCAAATCCGTGTGCTTATTTCTCATGTCTCCAACCATACGGGACATTCCGTAACCGTCCACGGATGGGTCCACAGCATACGCCGTCTTGGTCGGCTTGCCTTCGGGAGCTTGCGCGACCGGAGCGGGATCATTCAATGCGTCCTCGAAAAGGAATTAGCGGAAACATCGCTTAGCCTGGAGTCGGTCATCTCCATCACAGGGACTGCCGCCCATGCGCCTAAAGCGCCCGGCGGGGTCGAGATCCACGCAGCATCGCTTCGGTGTGTAAGTGCCGCTGCACCGTTGCCTTTTGAATTAAACAAAAAGACGACTGGCGTAAGGCTGGACACGTTGCTCAATCACCGGGTGCTGTCGCTAAGGCATCCGCAACTACACGCGACTTTCCGTATCCAATCGGCCTTGGCGGGAGCATTCCGCGACTTCTTGTACCAGCGAGATTTCACTCAAATCTTCACCCCGAAAATTGTTTCGTCAGGAACCGAAGGAGGCTCCAATCTATTCCCGGTCGACTACTTCGGCCGGCAGGCGTATTTGGCCCAATCGCCTCAATTTTACAAGCAAATGATGGTAGGCGCCGGTTACGAAAGGGTGTTCGAAATCGCCCCCGTTTACCGGGCCGAGGAGCACAATACGTCCCGCCATCTGAACGAGTACGTTTCACTCGACGTCGAGATGGGATTTATCCGATCGGAAGAAGAACTGATGGACTTGGAGCAGGAAATGCTGCGGTACATGCTGGAAAAGGTTGCAACCGAATGCGAGGCGGAGTTGGCATTGCTTAGCGTTGATGTCCGGTTGCCATCCGAAATTCCGCGCATTCCTGTCGAAGATGCTCAGAAAATTTTGCAGCAAAAATATGGGAAGACGTCCCCGAAGGGCGACCTTGACCCTGAAGGCGAGAGGCTCATTTGTAGGTATGCGGCGGAAAACGGCAAGCCGGCGTTTGTGTTCATCACGCGATACCCGCGGGAAGTCCGCCCGATGTACGCGATGCCGGCACCGGAAAACGATGAGCTCACCTCTTCATTCGACTTGATTTTTAACGGCCTCGAAATAACGACTGGAGGTCAAAGGATTCACGATTACGAGATGCTCTTGGCTTCGATGCTCGGCCGGGGGCTGAACCCGGATCATTTTGCCGGCTATCTTGATGTATTTCGTTACGGGATGCCGCCGCATGGAGGGTTTGCCATCGGTCTGGAGCGCCTTACTTCACGTTTGCTCGGCCTGTCGAACGTGCGCGAAGCCTCAGCATTCCCACGGGACAGGACGCGGCTTGCTCCTTGAATTGATCGGTGCATATTTGGCAGAAGTCGAGAAGTCCATGCGTAACATCATGGGCTTCTCACAAAAGAGGTTGAAGAAGGCAGGTGCAAGGTGAAGCCATTATCCGGAGTTATTTGGAAAGAAAAAAGTGAAACGGTTGACTGGCTCTTGCAACATAGCCTCGCTGCTGTCGCGACCCCGTTGCCATCCGGGCTGGAGGCGGAAGTGGTCAAAATCGATCTTGGCGAGATCAGCTGCGTCATGAAAGTATGGAACCGCTCCTCAAAGCCGGATGTCGGGCGTCAGGTTCAGATGCTGAGGCAAATGTACGATCGCGGCTTGCCTGTATCCGAGCCTTTGGGCTGGGGGATGGACGAAGAGGGGCACTCGGTACTGCTGACTCCCTATGATGGATCGCCGATCAAGACGGCTAATCGGACGGCATTCGCGCGCATTGCGGAAATATTAATGGATATCCACAGGCTCCCTTTGGAAAACGGGGTAGAGGCTGTTTTTCCCAAATACCACTTCATCGATTACTTTTTTTCGAAAATAAACGATCATCCGGATCTTCAAGATCTGTTAGTCCGACTCGTCAATCAAAGTGATATAAGGCAGGACAGACTGATTCACGGGGATTATAATTTAGGGAATATTTTGGAAAAACGTGGAAAGTATACGGTCATCGATTGGACGAACGGCCAATTGGGTGACCCAAGATATGACATGGCTTGGTCGATTGTAACTACCCGAATCTACGGCGGGGAAGAAGATGGGGAGGTCTATCATTCCGCGTGGTTATCAATTAGTTCGTATTCGGCCGCAGAAATCGAGCTATTCGAAGCGATCGCCTGCCTGCGCTGGATATTGTTGAATCGGAGGTTTGATTTGTCCAAGGGGGAGAAGACGGTTTCAAGGGTTAGGGAAATCATGAAGGGAAATCGGTATTTAGAGAGTAATCTGCTTTAAAATAAAAAACAAAACCCTCGTCAACGACGAGGGTTCAAGTGCCGAATGAGAAGGCACGGTTAAGGTTATGAATCAGCTTCCGCTGGGCGCGTTCTTCCGATATCTTATGCTGCTGTTCCAGTCGATCCAGAAATTGCACTACTTCGTTGTACTTCGGCAGGTCGATCTCGCCTCGCTCCAAGGCGTTCCCGGCAGCCAATCGGATAAAAGGAATTTGTTTATGGTTGATCATACCATCACCCCTCGTGCCTTCATTTTAACCGTTTTCTTCCAACAAATCAACACCCTTCCCCTCCAAAATATGATCGAAGGAATCCCGCGTAAACCCTTCTTCGTACTCCATTACCGCCGCTTCGATCAGGGAGGCGTACACTTCGCCGATCAGTTCGCTTTCTTCACTCATGACATACTTGCCGTCGATGCTGAGGATGCCGTATCCTTCCAGCGGAATGCAAATCAGCGCGCGATAGTGGACAGTGGTCCGATCGGGGCTCGGTGTCCAATCGGTATCGGCCGTGACGTCGGAACAGTTGACCGTCAGCTTCTTGGTGAACGCCCTGCCGGCGATCGAGTCGTTGACATTCAGCATCCGGTGATCAATATAACTGCGCGGAAACCCGGAGCTGCCGACCCGCAGCACCAATTGATTCGTCGCATCGTCCAACAGCCACATCCCGCACCGGTGTTCATCCCCGGCTGTCACCTTCATATTGCTTGCAAGCTGGTTCAAGATTTGTTGAATCAGCGCCATCGATTCCTGAATCTTCGTCTGCGGGTTCGTCTCGGTTCGAATCTCATTCAAGGCGTCGATGAACGACCGCACATTGAATAATGCCCCGGTCGCTTGCTCGGCTTTATCGAAATATTGCTGTTTCTCCTCCTTCATGCGATCCAGCTTGTCTTGGAGTTCCTTGATCCGATCTTCTCTACCGTTGACTGCAGAAATCACTTTCTTTAGTCCCCGAAGTCCAGAGAACGAAAACCAGAAGAAGAAGCACAGCGCAATCAGAACAACCGCTCCGGCGGCATGATAGAACCAGAAGGGCATTTTGTCCAACAAATCTTTCAAAAATTCCCCGCTCATTACGTCATCTCACCCTCTTCCCATCCATTGGAATTGCGCCACTCAAGTCGAGAACTCGTTAGTGGTTTCCAGTATAACAAACTGGTGTTCGGCTGTGAAGTCCTGAATTTCACGTCGAACTTGGGACCTACCTTAATTCACATCGCCCAAATACCGCCCTGCATTCGCCTTGTTCCGCAAAACTTCGCCCACCGTCTTCGGATAAAGCCGAATGTGATCCAGCCGCTCGAGCTCGACCCATTCCGCCCCCGTTTGGTACGAGTCGGGATTGACTCCTTGGGAAGTGTCGGCGCCAGGATCTTTCAGTCGACATTCGAAATAAAACTCCACCTGATGCGCACCGGAGTCCCATTCCGCAAACTCGTGATTTTTCCCGATATACTCCCGCACATGGAGCAAGTCGCCGACGATCACCTCTGCGCCGATCTCTTCCATGCACTCGCGGAACACGGCATCCTTCAACACTTCGCCGAACTCCTGCCCGCCTCCCGGAAACAAGTAAAAGTCGCCCCACTGATCGCGGTTTCGAGTCAGCAGCACCCGCCCATCATACAAGATCACGGCTTTGGTCGAATTGCGAATTGCACCCATTGTCAGTTCACCTCCGAAATTTTTATGGGGATCTCTGCAAAGACAATTATCGTCAGAACGTTTCTTGTAAAAATGTTTTCGTCACCTGGATCACCGCAGCCAAAGCCGGAGTTTCCCCTCGAAAAGGATGCGTCGCATCGAACGGATGGTTCCCTTGCGGCAGCAGGATGTGGCGGATGCGCGGGTTGCCCGCGGCCATGGCGGCGTTGCCCGCCCGCGATTTGGCGGAATCGCCGGCTGTTTGAATGAGGGCGATGGGCAGGTCAGCCTGCTTCGACCGCTCGACGATGGCGAAACGCTCGCGATTCACCTCCATATCATCGAGGATGCATGCGTCGAGCGGCATGTTCTGATGCGTGCGTGTGTTGGGCACGGAAGAGCGGCCGTTGGCGCGCATCTCGGCTTTGTTGGAGTCGGAGAACAGGTCGACGTCGGCGATTCCGTTCCAACTGATGACGCCGTCCAGCGCGTCCGGGTGATCGAAGGCGTAGATCAGGCTGCCTCCGCCGCCTTTGCTGAAGCCGAGCAGGTACAATCGGCGCGTGCTTGGTTGAGGGTGAGCGCCGAGCG
>JAJFMO010000568.1 GCA_020697475.1 Paenibacillaceae bacterium
CATTGCGCGCGGAGAAGTTCGAGCGGATGCGGGCGATGGGGCTAATCGATCCGGACTGGTCGCTGTCGCCCAAGGAAGCTTCCGACGTCGTGGCGTGGGAGGACGAACCGCACAAGGAATGGCGGCTTTGGGCGATGGAAGTGTACGCGGCGCTCGTCGATCGCATGGATCGGAATATCGGGCGGATCGTTCGCTTGCTGGAGGATGCCGGACAGTTCGACAACACGATGATCATCTTCCTGTCCGACAACGGCGGCAATGCCGAGTTCCCCAACATTAAGGATCCGTCCGTCTTGCCGGGCGGCAACGACTACGAGACAGCATATGGGCACTACGGCAACGGCTGGGCCAACTTGTCGAATACGCCGTTTCGGATGTACAAGCATTACATTCACGAGGGCGGCATAGCCTCGCCGTTCATCGTGCATTGGCCGGCTCGGTTGAAGGAGCCTGGGGTGCTTCGCGGCCAGCCGGTGCAGCTGACCGATGTGATGGCGACGGTCGTCGACGCCACCGACTCGACCTATCCGACCGAGTACAACGGGCACTCGATCTATCCGATGGAAGGCGTCAGCATGATGCCGATTTTTGAGCGGGGCGACATTCACAAGGAGTATTTGTTCTGGGAGCATGAGGGCAACTGCGGCGTGCGGCGCAACGAGTGGAAGCTGGTGCGGTTCTACAAGAAGCCGTGGGAGCTGTACCACATGGATCAAGACGGTACAGAAACTCGCAATTTGGCTGCGGAGCAGCCCGAGTTGGTGCAACAGCTTGCTGAACAGTACGACTTGTGGACGAAGCGCACGAACGTGCTGACCCAGGAAGAGTACGAGAAATTCGATTCCCGGCCGAACCGTAGGCGGAAGAAGCAGCAGTTGTGATAGGATTGAATAGATGATATAATTTTCCATAATTACATTGGTCGTGAAGCACACGCCATTTCCGAAGCATGCCTTCGGGAATGGCGTTTTCATTTTTCAAGTTAGGGGGACGAGAACATGTTTGACCAGGCTTACATGGAGTTTTTGAAACATCACCAATCCCATCGCACTGGAGAACGATTGCGGCGATTGCTTGAAGGGCATGGACATGCGGAACAGCTATTTCTGGAAAAGGTATGGTGGCCCGCGTTTGGACAATTTCACCATTTGCATCCGGAGTACGAAGTGTTCGATTTCAAAGAAGGCAGCCGATTTCTTGATTACTCCTATCTTCGCGGTCCATTGCGGGTAGCGATTGAAATCGACGGCTTTGGTCCGCATCTTCGGAACATTTCCCGCTGGCAATTTTCCGATCAATGCAGGCGCCAAAATTATTTGACAATCGATGGCTGGAAGGTGCTGCGATTTTCATACGATTGCTTGGTCGACAAACCTCGGATTTGCCAACAAGAGTTGCAGCAGTTCATGGGCAGGTGGCTGGGCGAAGGAGCGATGGTCGAGGAGGCGTCAGCTGTGGAAAAGGAAATTGTTCGCCTTGCCATGCGGTTGGTACGGCCGATTACTCCAGGGGATGTGGCGGAGGCGTTGCGGGTTGGAAATCCTTACGCTCGCAAATTGCTGAATCAACTTGTAGAAAGGGATGGCTTGTCTCCAACAGCGGAAACAAGCGAATCCGTTCCTATCGTCTCGATTTGGATAGAAAGCCATTTCGTTTGTAGTGACTCGTCGATGATTCGTCAATGATCGTAATAAGGTTTTTTCACGACTCTATTATTGTGGTTTCGCTATTTAGCCGCCAATAAGGTGTTTTCGAAGCGTTATTTCACTGTCTCACCGGCTTAGAGCAGTGGATTGGGGGCAATAAGATATCGAAACAGCGTTATTCCTCAAATATCTACTTTTCACTGCAAAATAAGGTGTCAAAAAAGCGCTATCCGGCACGCTATGGCCCCCTACCCTTTAGCTCCGCTTACCGCGAGGCTGCGCACCGCTTGCTCGATCTCTTCCGGGTCGCGGCCAAGCTCGGCGGCCAGCTGCCGATGCAGATTGCTCATCAGATCGGCGTATTCGGGGCGAGCCGACAAGTCGAACCATTCGCCGGGGTCGTCGCGCAAATTGTACAACTGCCGTTCCGGCCCATGACGCTCATCCGCACGGGTGAAATAAACGTATTTATAATCACCGGAGCGAATCATCGCATACCCTGAGGCGATATTATGCGCGAAATATTCGCTGACAGCCACATTCCGCCACGCGGCGCCACGGTGATCGATCAACCCAAGCATCGAGCGGCCGTCCCAATCGCCGGGAACTTCAGCGCCTCCCAGCTCGGCGATCGTCTGCACGACGTCGAGCAGCGAGCACACTTCCACTCGGCGCTGTCCGCCCGGCCAACGCTTCGGCCAGCTGACGATAAGCGGTACTTTGACCGAACTGTCCCACATCGTGTTTTTGCGCCAAAAACCGTGCTCGCCCAAATTTTCGCCATGATCCGAAGTATAAATAATGATCGTATTGTCAGCAACTTCCGACGCCTCCAGAGCCGCGAGCAGCTTCCCGATTTCGTCGTCAAGCCAGTTCACGAGTCCGTAATAGTACTCCCGGCCTTTGCGATGCAGCGCCTCGTCGATCACGTCCATCCCGAATCGCTTATGGAGCATACGGTAGTTGAGCGGCAAGTCGCTCGGCATTACCGTGGAGCCTTCGGCGACAGCAGCCCCGGCGGGAACTTCCGGCAGCGGCACCCGTCCGGCGTACTTGCGGTAATACTGCTCCGGCACAATAACCGGGGGATGCGGCGCGACGTAGCCGGCTATCAGGAAGAACGGCACATCCGCCGCCTTCCTGCCGCGCAGAAAATCACCGCAATGCTCGGTCACGAGCCGGTCATGCTTCAAAATATTGCTTTCATCCGACACCTTAAACTTGAAC
>JAJFMO010000569.1 GCA_020697475.1 Paenibacillaceae bacterium
CAAAAAACCTTACTTGGCCTTTTTTTCTGCGATTATCTGAGAGGTCTCTTCATCGATTTGCCGGAACGCCGTATTGAGGTCGATTGTGCCTTCAGCCAAATTTTTCAACGGCTTCTGGTAAATCTTCAGGGCATCGGCATCATAAGGGGTCATCGGAGGGATATCCGAGAACGGATGATAGAAAATCGCAGAGAAATTTTTGTTTGTATACGTCGACTTCGTGCCAAACGCTTTGACCACGGCAGAGGAGTTTACCGCAGGTATGACCGCTCGTTCCGACAAGTCCTTCTGCACTTCATCGGACAGCATGTACTTCAATACTTCCATTGCTTGATCCGGGTGCTTGCTCATGGACGTAATGCTGAATAGCGTCGGCAACGGTTGCTGGCCCTTGTTCGGCGCTTCTTTCATGGTGGGGAACGAAGCCATATCCCAATTCATTGAAGTCATATCTTTATTCAAAAAGAGGTTGGCCAAGTCGGCGAACATCGCTAAATTTTGATCTTTCAGAAAATTGTTGGAACTCATGGCCTTATTTTCCGTTGTGTGGTAAGCGTCAATCAATTGCTGATAGATCGTTTTCCAATGCGGGTCTGTCTGGATGGTCGGCTTCATTGTTTTCGAATCGATGTAGGGGATCGAGTATGGGCTTAATCCCACGATCTTATTGAACGTTCCGCCAATTCCATAATAAGTTTTGCCGCCATCGGCTCGATTAACCTTCTTCCCCAGCTCCAGAACATCATCCCATACCATTCCATTTTTCGGGTAAGGCACGCCGAATTTATCGAAAATGTCTTTGTTGTAATAGAGCACGCCGGTATTGCTGACCAGTGGCAACGCATACAATTTCCCGCCGGACATCGTTTTGACGATTTGCAATGTGGCGGGATCGAGGCGGTCCAAGTCGACATTGTGCTTTTTGACAAGACTGCTCATATCCAACTGCATTTGGTATTGAAGCAGGTCGCTGAACAGAAGATTGACGGCATGCCAGTACACATCGATGGTCGTGCCGGAGGTGAGCAGGCTGTCGATCGTGGTCTCTTTGTTCGATTGAATATATTTGATTTGGTAATTGGGAAACTTGCTTCTCATCGCATTGCCGAATCGTTCATTGAACGCATCCTGGGTCCATCCCGCTGTAGAGAAAAAGACCAGTTCCACCGGTTCCGGCGTCTTGGCGGGCTCTATAGCTACTTTGGCTTCCGCCCCGCCGGTTTCTTGATTTCCGTTGCTGCCGCATGCGGCTGTCAAAGCCAGGAGCACGCAGGCGAGAATCCAACTGCATCTTCTATAAAATGAACAAGGCATAACAAGTCCCTCCCTTTAGCGAAAATATCTGCGTGCGTTTTCTTCGGCGCTTTTCGATCTGCCGGTATAGCGTTGGTAGTGCTGATAATGCGCTTTGTAAAGTTGTCCGTTCCTCGAAGGCGTGTAGGTCAAGTAAAGCTGTCTGCGGCTCGACTCAGCCGTGTTCGGTCCGCTGCGGTGGGGAACGAGCGAATGGAAAATAATGATGTCGCCGGGTTGGGTCTCCACTAATTGGCCTTTTGTCGTGTCGATGGAATTGGCTTCCTGCTCATTCATGTTGCGCAGCTCGCCGGGCACGCTGAGAAATTGACGATGATATCCGGGAAACAGCTCCAGTCCGCCGTTGGCTTGGGATGCGCCGTCGATGGCGACCATCACGGAAATAAGATCACGGTATGGGAACCCTTGCCAGTAGGCGGCATCCTGATGCATCGTGTAGCCGGTATTGCCAGGCAGCTTGAATATCAACTTGTCTTTAAAAAGCAGCGGTTCATCCAAATAAATGTCGCGCAACGGGCTAAGGATTCGTTCATCTTGCACCAGGTGGGTAAGGACGGGGGAGAGGTCGATCACCGGATCGAACTTTTCGATTACATCCACTCCATCCACCTTGCGCATGCCGGTTCGGATGTTCAGGCGATCGATAATGTCGAGGCTGATCAGCCGATTGCATTCGGCCTGAATCACGCCTGTCTCTTTGTCGTCAAACACTTGCCGCAGCACGAGAAATCCATCTTGCTGGTACTGTTCCAATTGCGAGAAAGTCAACACGGGTGTCATTTGAAAAGGGACTCCTTCCAATTCGATGGGATGAGACGGCGAATAACCGTCTGGAATCATCCTAATCCGAACGGTCGACATCGAACATGCAATAAGTTACTATGTTTTATATACTTTTTTGCGGGATGGGAATGTACGTGGATTTCCAAGATCTTAAGCATATGAACATCGATTTGCGGGGATATTCCTTTCAAGCGGGCAGGCAAGCGTTCTCTTACCCGCACGATGCGTATAACGATTGGGTGCTGTTAGCCTGTGTCGAGGGGGAATTCCGTTTCCGGATGGATCATCAGTCCGGGGAGGTTCGTTCGGGGGAGATGGTGCTGTGCCCTCCGGAAGCAACCTTGCATAGAGAAGTGATTTCCGCGCTGACGTTTCTTTTTGTCCGGTTCGATCTGTCTTTGCAGGCAGCAGAGGGACTGAAGGAGTTTCCTTTTTCTGGGAAAATGGCGTTTCGCAACCGTCGGCGTGCGTTATCTTCCTTGGAGAGTATGCAGAAACTGGGGGTCCGCACCCCGGTGCATTACAAAGAGCATTTGATCCGGGATATTCTGTTGCAATATTTGCAAGAGCAGTCATCGCCTCTGTCCGGGAACGGTTCCGACGATCCGTCCATCCAAGAAGCGATTCGCTACCTTCGGCAACATTGCCATGAGGAAATATCGTTGCAGCAGCTTGCCGCGCAGATCGGTTTCAGCCCTTCCCAATTTACGCGAAAATTTCAACAGGAGATGGCCGTGACTCCGATTAAATACTTGAATCAAGTGCGGTTGGAGAA
>JAJFMO010000570.1 GCA_020697475.1 Paenibacillaceae bacterium
TCTTGAATGATTCGGTTCAACTGGCGGACGCTGACTCCGATTCTTCTGGCCAGCACGACGGGGGATTTGTTCTTGCGGGCCGGGTTGCGGAAGAAATCGTCGACAATGTTGCGCCGTCGATCGTCGACGATTTTGCGGGGCAATGGATAATTGAGCATGGACACATCCGCTGATACATCTGCAGACGCAACTGCAGACACATCCGACATGGTGCGGGCCGCCTTGATGATGATCTGCGATACGAGGTTCTGAACGGCGGAATAGCAGCCTGGTTGGAAGGACGCAAGCTCTTCGATGATTTCTCGACAGTACTCGGTCAAATGCTGTGAATCTCGGCCGAACCAGAACGGCCGCCGCTCAAAGATGCGGAACAGCTGCTCCACTTCATTTTGAACAAAATCGTTGATTATACGGGATTGGGATTTATACTGCTTAAACTCGAAATTCAGGCAATACTCGCACATCGGATCGTTGGGCTCGGTCTCTTGCTGGTGATAAATATCCGGTCCGGTCAAATAAAACACGCCCGGGGTAATCTCATAGGCATCCTTGCCGACGCGCAGCGTGCCCCGGCCGGCCGGGATGAAGTGCAATTCGTAGCTGCTGTGGGCATGGAGCTTCACATTCCACGTCGGAGAAGGCGGTTGATAGGCTATGCAAAGCACATTGACGATCAAGTTGCCCCATTGGAATTTCAAATCCAAGTTATCGCGAAAGACGATCTTTTCCATAAGCATGGCTGTCCCCCGTTCCCAAGCGGAATCTCCTATAGTATAGCATACGGGTTAAGGCAGGCAGTCCACACTTTTGCACAAGGAGGAAAGAGAGGATGATTCCCCGGAAAATCGCGCATGGGATGGGGCTTGCGCTGCTGTTGGCCGGGCTGATGCTGTTGTCCGCCTGCAGCGGCAGTTCGGATTCCGCGGACAGTGTTAAGGACGCAAAGCCGGATCCGCCGCCTAAGGTGAGCGCTCCGGTCGGGTACAAAGAACAGCCGATTCCGGTCGTATTTACGGAGAAAACGCAACGGAAGGTCGGCGATGCGACCTGGAAATTCATATTGCCTGAAGGCTCCAAGGCGGATGAAATTGCAACGGACACGTGGATTTTGCCGGGAAATGCCGTCTTTGGCATGAATGACGACGACTTGTTCGTGGCGCCGGCCGGAGATCGCAACCATACGAACCTGTACAAGAAGTCGGAGATTCCCGGATCGGATGCGGAGGAAGACGGAGAGGACGATTTCGGCGGAAATTTGGACGCTTTTCCTGTGGCAGGCTACACTGGGGTGCTGCAAAGTTTGGACGGAGCGGGTTATGTCGTACTGCTGGAGGAATTCGGCTACTTGGCTCCGGTGTTACAGAAGCACGCCGACGGGTTCGAGGTGGATGAGGCCGGCAAGCTGCGGGTCGTCTTCTTCGCCGACGGGGGCTACAACAAGATGGCGCAAATTATTCGCAGCTGGATGAAGGAGAAAGGGGATTACCGCAATTTGATGGATAAGCCGTATGGCGAGAAACTAAACGGCGCTGTCGCCTTGCGTCCCGTACAGCATGGAGCGATCAGCAAGCAGGTGTGGGAGCAAATCGTGCCAATCATCCCCAAGGCCATCCTGGTTTGGCGGTCGGGAGATGGGGAAGCGGCGGCGGAATTGGATCGTTTTTCGGTGGAGATGCAGAAAGAACTGGACAGCAAGGGGGACTACACGTTCCTCCCTTGGGCGGGAATGGCGCTGCCGGTGGATGCCGAGGAGCGAATGACCGACTTGAAGCGGTACTCCTTCGATAAGATGCCGCAAAGCGAACTGGCCAAGTGGCCCTGCATCGTGGACGGGAAAGCTTACCGGCCGGACAAAGGCAGGGGGATATTGTATCATCCGGGCGGCTTGAAGGAGCGTATGGAGTATTGGCTGTATACGAAGATGCCGCAGCACCCGTACACCTATCGCACAGACGGCGCCAATATCGATACGCTGCCCTATTGGTTCAAGCCGGGTCGCTTTACTCCTTGCGAAAATCCCGACAAGCCTGCGGGTTTTACAGAGATGGTGCACGGCTACGAGGAGATGATGAAAACCGTCTATGACAAAGGAGGGATCATTACCCACGAAGGGTTGGCCTTTTTTCTGGAAAAATATACGTTCAGCGGGTATGGACGTCCGTTGGTGTCGATCGGCGCCAATTCGGGCTTTTATTTGAAGGTTCCGGGGAGGAAGACGCCGCCGTCGCTCGTGTTAAACAACATTGCCAACCATGTGCCGATCAACGAGTTGGTGTACCATGACCAGATCGCCATGCGGCTGCACGATGCCGAATCGCTCAATATGCGGTACGGCAACGATCGCGACACGGAAGCGATTCGCAGGTATAAGTTTCTTTTCAATGCGCTGTTCGGGCTCACCCCCAACGTGCAGTTGGGCGGTGAGAAGGCGGACAAATGGGTGACGGAAGATTTGCCCTGGCTGCGCGAGGAGATGCCGCGGGCAACGAATACGTACCGGCTGACCTATGGGCAGGCGATCGAGGAGCACCGCTTCCTGACGGAAGATCATCTGGTCCAACAGACGAAATTCGGCAACGGCGTAATGGTTACCGCCAACTTCGATAATCAGGAACGGCAGGCGGCGGGAATGACAGTGGCTCCGCTCGATTACATGGTCAGTCAGTAACCGTTATCCCTATCAAATCGATCGTCCGAATGCGGTAATAAGAGTATAGTTATAAGTAGGGTTAAAATAGAGAGGAGCGTTATCATCCATGTCCAATTCGCGAAAAAATGTATTGTTTGTCGTCGTAGACGACCTGCGTCCCGAGCTGGCGTGCTACGGGCATCCGCTGGCGATCTCGCCGAATATCGATCGGCT
>JAJFMO010000072.1 GCA_020697475.1 Paenibacillaceae bacterium
GGCGGGATGAGCGAGTCTCCGTCGACCAGGAAGCGGGTGGCGTCGGAACGATACAGATCGAGCGTCTTGAAGGTGAACCCACGCGCGGTCATCTCCAGTCCCATCTCCAGAACGGGGAGCATCGCTTTTTCCTTGGGCTGCGCTTGGAAGCCTTTTTCCTCGATCTCGATCTGCTTGCGTAAGATGGCGTCGTACCCTTGGGCGAACAGCTCGATTTCGAAGTCGGCCGCCCGCACGGTGAAATACGTCGCATAAAACTCGATCGGATGATACACCTTGAACCAGCCGCAACGGACGGCCGAAGTCACATAAGCCGCCGCATGGGCCCGCGGAAACATATATACGATCTTGTTGCAGGAGTCGATGTACCATTCCGGCACGTCGTGCTTGCGCATCGCGGCGATCCATTCGTCGGTGAGCCCTTTGCCTTTACGAACGCTCTCCGTAATCGTGAAGGCGAGACCTTCCTCCATCCCGCGGTAAATCAGGTATAGCATAATGTTGTCCCGGCAGCCGATGACGGTTTTGATCGTGCAAATGTTTTTGCGGATCAAGTCTTGAGCGTTGCCGAGCCATAAGCCGTTTCCGTGGGAAAGGCCGGAAATTTGCAGCAAGTCGGAGAAGCTCGACGGGCGCGTCTCTTCCAGCATCTGGCGGATGAATTTGGTGCCCATATCCGGCAAGCCGTACACCGCCACTTTCGTGCGGATTTGCTCCGGAGTGACGCCGATCCCTTCGGTCGAATTGAATAATGTCATGACCTTCGGGTCGTTCATGTCGATCGTCGTCGGGTCGACGCCGGTCAATTCCTGCAGCATCCGCATCATTGTCGGATCGTCGTGCCCGAGAATGTCGAGCTTGAGCAGGTTGGCATCGAAGGCGTGGTAGTCGAAATGCGTCGTCTTCCACTCCGAGCTCGTATCGTCCGCCGGAAATTGCACCGGGGTGATGTCTTCTACATCGATGTACTCAGGGACGACGACAATTCCGCCCGGATGCTGACCGGTGTTGCGCTTGACTCCGGTGCAGCCTTCCGCCAGCCGCGACACTTCCGCCCCGCGCCAGCTCTTCGCCTTCTCTTCTTCATATTTTTTCACATACCCAAACGCGGTTTTCTCGGCGATCGTGCCGATCGTTCCGGCGCGGAACACATTTTTCTCTCCGAACAGCACTTTCGTGTAGTTATGCGCCTTCGGCTGGTAATCGCCGGAGAAGTTCAGATCGATATCGGGTACTTTGTCACCCTTAAAGCCGATGAACGTCTCGATCGGGATATCCTGTCCGTCGCCCTTCATTATCGTACCGCACTTGGGGCATGGCTTGTCAGCCAAGTCGAAGCCGCTCGCCACGGAGCCGTCGGTGAACCATTCGCTATGCTGGCAGCTGCGGCACAAGTAATGCGGCTGCAACGGGTTCACTTCCGAGACGCCCAGCATCATCGCCACGACAGAGGAGCCGACTGATCCCCGCGAGCCGACCAGGTAGCCGTCTTCGTTGGACTTTTTAACCAAACGCTGGGCAATAAGGAACAACGGAGCGAATCCGGCTCGGGTGATCAGCTTCAGCTCTTTCTCCAGCCGGGTGACGACAATCTCGGGGACGGGATCGCCGTAAACCCGTCTGGCGGTTGCGTAACACGTATCGCGCATCTCTTCGTCCGCTTGATCGATCACCGGGAAGAACGCTTTACGAGGGAACAGCTCGATCTCCTCGAAGCGATCGGCCAGCTCGTTCGGGTTCGCAATGACAACTTTGTGCGCCGTCTTTTCCCCCAAGTAATGGAATTCTTGCAGCATCTCCTTGGTCGTGCGCAGATGGGCGTCTGGCTTCCGTTGCTCCTTGAGCGGACTGAAGCCGGTGATCCCGTTGATCGTGATGTCGCGGCATATTTTGTCCCGAGGATGCAAGTAATGGACGTTGCCGGTGGCGATGACCGGTTTGCCTAGCTTCATGCCGATCTCCCAGACACGCCGGTTCGCTTGCTCCAGCTCTTGGCGGCTGCCGACAAGTCCTTTCTCCACCAAATGCATATTCATATCGAGCGGCTGAATCTCAAGAACATCGTAGTACTCGGCCACTTGTTCGGCTTCCTCGACCGACTTATTCAGCACTGCTTCGAAAAACTCGCCCTTTTCACAGCCGGAAACGATCAGCAGCCCTTCGCGGAATTCGCTGAGCTTGCTCTTCGGGATACAGGGCACTCTATTGTAGTATTGCGTATGCGACATCGAAACGAGCTGATAGAGATTCTTCTTGCCGACCGCGTTCAAGGCGTAGATGCAGCAATGGAACGGCCGCTGGTTCCTCAAGTCGGACCCGGCGTATTGGCTGAGACGGTCCAGATCGGCAATCTCGCGTTCAGTGGCGCCTTTGATGAGATGGAACAGCACGTTGCCGAGCGCTTCCGCGTCGTCAACTGCACGGTGGTGGTTCTCCAGGCTCACCTTGAACTTATCTGCCAGCGTATTCAGCCGGTGATTTTTCATCGTGGGATACAGAAAGCGCGCCATCTCCAGCGTGTCGAGCACCGGATTGGTCAGCTTGGGCAGCCCCAACCGCTTGCCGTGCTCTTGAATGAAGCCCATATCGAAGCGGGCGTTGTGGGCCACGAGCACCGAGTCGCCGACAAAGGCGAAAAATTCAGGCATAACCGCTGACAAATCCCGAGCTCCGCTGACCATTTCGTCGGTAATGTTAGTCAGTTGCGTGATGTGATACGGAATTTTTTCGTGCGGATTGACAAATGAAGAATAGCTGTCGACCACGGCGCCTTCTTTCATTTTGACCCCGGCGATTTCAATGATCTTGTTGTTGATGACCGAAAGGCCAGTTGTTTCAATGTCAAAAATGACGTACGTCGCGGAAGCCAAATCCATCTCGCGGCCGTTCATCACGATCGGCACAGCATCGTCGACGACGTTCGCTTCCATGCCGTAAATGATCTTGATTCCGTACTTGTGTGCCGCATGATCCGCTTCAGGAAACGACTGCACGACTCCATGATCGGTGATCGCCAGCGCCTTGTGCCCCCACTTCGCTGCCGTCTTGATATATTGATCCACCGGAGTGATCCCGTCCATCGCGCTCATCGACGAGTGTAAATGAAATTCGACCCGCTTTTCTTCGGCGTCGTCCATTCGTTCCGGCGGTGCCTCGACCTCGTTGATATCGTTCGGGATCATCATGAGCTCCGGTTGCTGCGAGAAGCGGTCATACTCCACTTTACCGCGCAGTCGAAGCCACTTTCCGTTGGCGAGCAAGCTGTACGTCCTGACGTCTTCCTTTGTTTTGGCGAAAATCTTCACCCCGAGCGAGTCGCTAAAATCCGTCACGTTGAACGTATAAAGCGTGCTGCCGTTGCGCAATTCCTTGACATCGAGGCCGAACACGGCGCCTTGAACGACGACTCGCTTCTCCTCGTCTTTAACATCTTGCAGCGGGATCGGCTCTTCCTTGATCGGGTACCCCGCCATTAAGGTGGAATCGGCAGGGGCTGCCGCAGAAGCGGAAGTTTCCTGCTTCGCCTGGATCATCATTTCACGGGCAACCGCCAGTTCCTCCACCCGGATTTCCTCGGCAAAACGCTCGTATACTTCATTGCTCGATTCGCCAACCTGCAGTTTCACTTGGCAATCGACGCCGAAAAATCGAGAGAAATACGTTTTGATATAATGATCGATTTTTTTCTTCGTAGCCAGTTCCAGTCCGACCTGATCGAGCATCGTGACGATAATTTGATTCCCTTGCACGGTAACCTCGGCTTTGCTCATCCAGCCGTTGACCGAGACAACCTCTTGTTGCACCCATTCGATCAGCAGTCCCCAGTATTCGTTGACCAGTCTGTCAAGCGTTGTTTCTGAAGAGAAGTGCATGACGATTCGAATGGTGGCGATATGTTCAAGTTTTTCACGAATTTGTTGGCAAAAGCTGCGGTAAATCGGGTGCGGAACGATGTCCGGCACCGTTATGTATAGGGTCCAGTCGCGGGTTTCGCGAACGACTTCCACTTTATCGATATAGCCTTTGGCAAAGTGCGGCTCCATGATCTCGCCGGGAACTTCGGCTTGTTTCAGCAAGATTTCAAATCGATTGCGCTTGTCCGCCAATTCGTTCAACTTGATTGCCCTCCCATATTCTTGACAAATCGGTAGCCGGTAATATCAAAGCCCATTTTTTTATAAAAATGATGTGCCCTTTCTCTCTCCGGCCTATTTCCGCTCGTGAGATGGATGACGGTTGCCCCTTTCTCCTTGGCCCACCGCTCAACGAACGATACCATGGCTTTGCCGACACCCTGCCCTTGATACTTGCTTCTAGTTACCAACGCGGAAATTTGGACAGCCATCCCGTCCCCTTCATAGAAATACACTTCGCGGCATCCTATCATGCCTACCACTTCAGAATCTATCGTCGCGACAAAAGTATAGTATAAAGGGAGACGCTGCATGATGTCCATCCGATGTTTCAATGACTCCGGCGGGGTAGGGTACCCCAGGTCGGACATGAGGTCAGCCAGCGACAGTAAGTCGTCATCTTGATAGGGTCGGATCTCGATCAACGGAGTCCCTCCTTTCATCCATCCCATTATAACCCAAAAAATTATCGATCACATCTAATAGGAGGAAATCCATTTCGTCCTCCGACATTTTCATCTCTTCTAATTGACGATATGTCCCTTTTAAACTGCTTGCAGGATCGCATAGCAGAGTACCGAATCGTTTAATCGGTTATTTTTGATATCAATTTTGTTTATTTCCAAAAGTTTAATCATTTCCATTGGGAAATCGTAAAATCAAGATCCGCCTTGTGGAACAGCTTTTCCTTCGGTTGATGGTAACGATCGATTCCATCGCGCAAAGTTTGGCTGTGTTGAACAATCTCGGCGACATCCAAAGCGATCGTGCTCACGCGGATTTGGCCGGCATCGACCTCGACGAGGCGGAAGCAAGGGAAACAGAGGCTGCCTGCCGTTTCCACCGCGTGCCACGCACCAACCATCACCGTCTTATGGAAGTGGGTATGGCCGTTGAACACCACTCCTCCGTTCTTGCGGGACAGCAGCAACGGGTACACTTTCCGGTGAAGACCGGCTTCGCTGGGCGGCCGTCCGAAGGCGTAAGCGAGCAATGGATGATGGACAAAAATAAGCAATGGCTTGTGCGGGCTGCGAGAGAGTTGTTGCCGGAACCACTCGAATTGTTCTTCGTCCAAGTCGCAGCCGTTTAGACTCAGCGACACGGTCGTGTCGAGAAACAACAGCAGCGCCTCATCCGTTTCGACCGCATCGTATCGGGGTTGTTGGGTTATCGCCAATATTTCCTCTTTCGAGATAGACAGAACGTCGTGGTTCCCGAGAACAGCGCGATAATTGGATGCGATCGAGTGCAGCAAGCCGCTCACTTCCCGAAACTCATCCGCCAACCCGTGGTGAGTCAGGTCTCCGACGGAGACGCGCAAATCAGCCTTGATTTCTGCAAAAGACTGCAAGTATTGTTTGAAAAACACTTCCCGAGCGTTCCATAAAGTCTCGTTCGTCTGTTCCACCTGCGAATAATGCAAATCGCCCATAATCGCTATTTTCATCATCGATGTTTTTCCCCCAATTCGCTTTCCAGTTGTGCTTGCATACGTGCAACAATATCCGGATGCTGCCCGGCAATATCATAATCCTCCCACGGATCTTGGACAATATTGTACAATTGGGCGTCGTGAACGCTATGGATGACCAATTTATAATGTCGATCGATGATTGTTTTCCAGGATCCCCGACCGTCATGCGTTTCGTTGAGCGCCGACACCTGGACCTCGCGATGCGCATGCTTGTCGCCTTCGAGCAGGGGGCGAAGCGAGCGGGAATCGGCCGCTTCCGGCATCTTCGCTCCGGCATAATCGACGATCGTGCCGGCCAAATCCTGCAATTCGACCAGGGCATCGCTCAATGCACCTTGAGAGACGCCGGGACCGCAGATCACAAGCGGAATGTGGATGGAACCCCGATCTGGAATCGATTTGTTAAACCTACGGTTGTCGCCCAGCATATCCCCATGATCGCTCACATAGATGACCACGGTGTTCGCCAATTCCCCACGACTCTCCACTTCGTCCAACAGCAAGCCGACATTGCGGTCGATATTTTCCAGCATCGCTGCGTAATTTTGGCGAACACTGTTGTTCGTTTCGCGCATTGCCGGATCCGACCGGTGTGGAGGCGGGAAATCCACCTTCTCCCAGGCGGCTCTCATCCGTTCCGTGACGTCCCAAGGGGCGTGCGGTCCGGTAAAATTGACGATCATGAACCACGGATGATCCTTCGGAAAGGAACGCAGCATTCGAACCCCGTTTTGGCCGATCCAATTGTCGCAATACGATTCTTCCGGCAACGAAGTCGGTTCCGTGTTGTGCCGCTTTTCTTTGGCCCGACCGGCCATATCCGTAAGATGAACTTCCGCCAATCCTTGATCGTACAAATACTTCATGTATGGGTCTTGCGGAGACTCTTTGCCGGTGCTGACCGCATCCTGTTTCCCGGCGTTGTCGATCGCCACCGTAAACCCCAGCTGTTCAAGTTCCGGAATCCAGCCGTCCAGCCCCCACCACCGTGTCTTTTTATGCAAATCAAACTTGCCGACCCCGCAAACGATGTAACCGTTCTCTTTCAAAACGGAATAAAACGTCCTCCGTTGAGGTGACAAGTCGTACTTATTGCTGAACACACCGCTGCGCGGGTAACGCAGACCGGAAGCGAGGCTCGCTCTGGCGGGTGCGCATAGTGGAGAAGAGGTGATTGCGCGGGTAAAAGTGGTTCCCCTCTCCATCAGCGTCTCCAGATTCGGCAGCCTCAGCGGCAGCGGGGCGTCCATGCCCATCTCCAGACATACTTCCGCATTGTATGGCATCCAATCCCCACGATGGGAGTCAGGGAACAGAAACAAAAAATTCGTTCTCAAATTTCCCTTACCCCCTCATCTAACGACTCGGCTTGCAGGCGGTGCAGTTCCTCCATCAATTCGCGAATCGTCTCTGCGTAAGCAGGGTCTGAATAGACGTTGCACAATTCGTACGGATCTTGCCCCAGATCGAACAACTCCCATTCCGGCGGCTTCGGATCGTCAATCGCTCCCTTGGCGTCCAACGCCTCGGCATAATAATAAATCAGCTTATACTTGTCCGTCCGGACCCCGTAATGGGAATAAACATTATGATGGGCAAGGTGCATCCAGTAGCGATAATACATTGAGGTTCTCCATCCTTGCGGATGCTCGCCCCTTAAGACCGGGCGAAGGCTGTTGCCTTGCATGTTGTCCGGGATCGGGACGCCGGCGTAATCGAGGAACGTCTCGGGAAAATCCAGGTTCAGCGCCATATTGCCGCACACGCTGCCTGCTTGAATTTCCCGCGGATAGCGGACAACGAACGGCATGCGCAGCGATTCCTCGTACATGAACCGTTTGTCGTACCAGCCGTGATCTCCCAAGAAAAATCCTTGATCCGAAGTGTACATGACGATCGTGTCCTCGGCCAGACCCGCCTCATCCAAGTAGTCAAGCAACCGCCCTACACTGTCGTCAATCGAAGCGACGCAACGCAAATAATCTTTGATGTATCGCTGATACTTCCAGCTCTTCAGCTGTTGGCCGGCAAGTTGGTCCGGCGGCTCCACCTTCAAATCCTTCATATCCATATCCCGATCGATCCGCATTCGGGCAGCGGCGGCAGCTTGGGCCCGATTTTGGTAATCGTCGTTGAACGTTTCCGGTTCCGGAATATCGACATCCTCATACAGATCCGCGTATTTCTCGCTCGGTTCCCAAGGTCGGTGCGGGGCGTTGTGATGGAGCATAAGGAAGAATGGCCGCGACGGGTCGCGTTTCTGCAACCAATGAAGCGAATAATCGGTTAAAATGTCGGTCACGTATCCTGTATGCGGCTTCCTTACTCCCATCTCAATCATCTGCGGATTGTGGTAATCCCCTTGTCCGGGCAGCACGTTCCAATAATCGAAGCCGGTCGGATCGTTGACCCCGCCGTGGCCGAGATGCCATTTGCCGATAATCGCCGTCTGGTAGCCGCCTTGTTGCAGCAGCTTGGATACCGTCTGTTGCGTTCCGTCCAGCTTATCACCCAATGTCTTTACACCGTTTAGATGACTATGCAGCCCAGTCAGTATGACCGCCCGGCTCGGGGCGCAAATCGAATTCGTGCAGAAACAATGGTCAAACCGCATGCCGCCCTGGGCAATGCGGTCGATATTCGGTGTTGCGTTGATCCTGCTGCCGTAGCAACTCATTGCGTGCGCAGCATGATCATCACTCATAATAAACAGAATGTTTGGGCGAATCGTCGGCATCGATCTCATCAAACTCCTTTAACAGTTGTACCGGTCTAGTTGTTATCGATATCATCAAACTATCACAACGATTCCGACAATTCAAACTATTTAATTAAAGCACCCACCAGCAGGCAAATTCACTCCGAACTGCCTAATTTAAATTCCTTCCTTCAAATCTCCAAAATGATTGCGCCACTCCCAACGTTCAGCAAATTCAATGGCGGATGTCAGCGCTTCACGACATTGGCGTATAAAAGTGTCTGAATATTTGTACTTGTCAATCGCTTGGATAAATTCCTCTTCGTCCAATATTTCCGTTGGATGCCCTTTTCTTTTATTCACGTCCAACTCGTAATCGAAATATCTTAACTTCATTGTTTCCAGTTGAAATGGTGAGGCAATATTGATGTATACTTGCATTGCGTCCCCACGATCGTCGTAAATCTCAATCAAGTTAAAATTGCAATTTGCCCAGTAAAAGGCTCGACTATTGAATTTCATATTCCATGTGACTCCGGGCTCGAAAGTGATATCGCCAATTTTATTGCGCGTAACGATGCAACTTGAACTTATGTACTCAACCTCACTATTCCACCATCGATAGGCAGTGCCATCTGCATGTAAGGCAGTAACATTAATTAATTGTCCAACAATCTGAAATCCCGCCCCTTCGTCCTGCCAATTTGTTTCCCCGTAGTCATCGTCTTCAACCTCTCCCTAAATCAATTCTGTTAATTCATTCGTCATCTGTTCGACCAGTTCTGGTCTGCCATGAAATTGAGCCGGGGTATTCTGGAACAAGTGAATACACCAATGTCCGTTGTTCTTAGCGGCAACTATGGTATGATGTGTATTCACATTCCGATTCAAAACCGCTTGTCCATCGGGAACCATGCCGGCAATCGCGCGAACCACCGCCACATTTTCCGCTAAAAATCTCACATCTTTAACCTTATAAACAAATTTGGCTGTCAGATGATGATCGAACACTGCTTTAAGGTGCGCATAAATTTCCTCACGTCCAACCGACTGACTTCCGTCATAGCCGATACTCTCCCCTTCTTCGGCAAACCGGTCCGCCATCGAACGGGCATCGCGCTCGTTCCAAGCTTCCACCAAGCGTTGATAAAGTTCCTTAACCTCATTAATTTCTTTATGAGAAATATTCATCGCCATAACCTCCCGTAAAACAATTGCCTACATTTTACATCACTTTTTTATTATTGAGAAATCTTATTGTATTGTCATATAATAAAATCCGGAATACATGAGATCTGTGAGAAGAGGGAATATACAATGAGATTTAACCAATTGAAAATCCCCCTTTTCTACCAATACTTGCTGTCCTATTTATTACTATTGATTATTCCCTTGTCCATCATCGGAGGGTTTGTCTACACCTATTACACGGCTGAGCTTAAGAGGCAAGTTACAAGCTACAATGAGAGAATGATGTTGCAACTTCAAAATAATCTCGATTCCAACATTAAAGATATCGTGAAATTTAGCTTAAAGTTGTCGACGGAATCGGGCCTGACCCCTTATGCGTTAGAGAACAATTACAACGAGTACTACGCTAAGCGTCTCTTAAGCTATCCCGAAACGAATGTTTT
>JAJFMO010000571.1 GCA_020697475.1 Paenibacillaceae bacterium
CACATCGATATCGGCTGGGTCGCCCGACTCAAGGACGACCGCAGCCATGTCACGATGGCGATCCGCATCGGGGCCAAAACGTGTGGTCCGGACGGCCGTTTCCATCAAGACATGGAGGAGTTTACTTACGATGCTGCCACCGGTCAACCGGTTTCACTGGGCTTCAGCGTATACCGTACAATCCCCGTTGATGTAAATGGCGACGGCTATCACGAGCTGGTGCGGGGCATGCCGGCAGGCGACGGGCTGTTGTTCGACCGCCATGGCAACACGATCGGCAACATCGGTGGCAACGTCTCGATGGCGTGCAAATTCCTC
Organism: Paenibacillaceae bacterium; assembly: GCA_020697475.1. GTDB lineage: Bacteria > Bacillota > Bacilli > Paenibacillales > NBRC-103111 > JAJFMO01. The sequence goes on from JAJFMO010000571.1 coordinate 319, forward strand.
GACCTGCCGGGCGAGCAAATTTTATCTTTCCGTCCGGACGGCACGGTGCAAATATGGGCCGACCGCAACGCCGAGGACAGCCCGTTCGCTCTGGAGCGATACGCCGACCCTTATTACGCAGCATGCCGTCGGGCATACGGAGTCGGCTATAATTTGTATATCGTCGCAGGATTGTAAGTCACAATACAGCGGAAGATACGGAAGAATGCGGGGACTGTGGGCCATAGAACGGGTTGACACTTCCCCGCATTCGTCTAATGGGAGGAATGCAATCGTTTACACGACGTTTTTTACAAAAGATAAGGGGGCTCGTTCTGGTTTTACTATTCATTTTCATTCAAAGGGGAGGCAAGGAGAACATGTTGCGGAAACAGTTGGGCAAGGCAATTGTTGGTTTATTATTCACGGTCGCATTGGCGGCATGCAGCGGGAACACGGGAAGCAGCGCGGTTGGCGGCAAGACGGGTGGCGATGCTGCAGGCGGCGCAGCAGGCGGGGCGGCGAAAATCAGTACCGAGCCGATCAACTTCCTTGTTTATTCGAATTTTGATGAAACGTCGGTCGATTTTGACACTGTATTCGTAGATCCGGTAAAGAAGAAGTACCCGAACATCAGCCTGAAATTGATGACCTCCAAAGACAGCAAAATCGATCAACTGGTCGCTTCGGGGCAAGTTCCGGACATTATCGTCGCTTCCGTGTTGAATCTGAACGTTCCGCAGAAGTTGGGTTTGCTGACCGATTTGAACCCGTTGATCAAGAAGTTTCAATTCGACGTGACGCGCATCGAACCGGCGATCCTGAACGAAGTGAAGGAGTACAGCAATAAAGACGAAACGTATGGAATCCCCTACACATCGAACTTCGACGCAACATATTACAACAAAGATATTTTCGATAAGTTCGGGGTGCCGTATCCGAAAGACGACATGACCTGGGACGAGATTGTCGACTTGGCGAAAAAGTTGACGCGGGAAGCCGACGGGGTGCAATATCACGGTCTCGATCCGGAGAAAATTTCCCGAGTCGCTTCGCCGCTGGAAGTGAGCTTTGTCGACAAGAAGACGAACAAGGCGACGATTCAGGCATGGAAGCCGGCTTATGAATTGTATAATCTAATCAATTCGATTCCGGGGAACCAAATTGCCAAAGATTTGAAATACAACAAGGACAATTTTGTCAAAAACCAAACGGTGGCCATGTTGGCGGCGACGAACATTTTGAAAAATTTGCAGGATGTTCCGAAGCTGAATTGGGATTTGACAACGTATCCTCAGTACAAGGATCATAAGGGCACATTCGGGGTGGCCGGCGCTCGTTCCTTATCGATCTCACCGAGTGTAAAGGATAAGGACGCGGCGTTCCAGGTCATTTCCATTGTTGTGTCCGATGAGGTGCAGAAGGAGGCGAGCCGCAACGGCATCATGTCGCCGCTGAAAAGTTTGGATGTACAGAAGACGTTCGGGGAAAATTTGGCTTTCATGAAAGGGAAAAACATTCCGGCAATCTACAAATTGAAGCCTTCGTGGCGTAAAATCAGCGATTACGACGATCTGGCCAATCCCATCGTGCAGACGCATTTCATCGATATCACAACCGGTAAAGACATCAACACGATCATCCGGGAAACCGAAGAGGATATTAATGCAACGATTGCCAAGGAGATGGCGAAGTAAGCGATGCGCTTGAAGCAGTTTCTGACGAAAATAGCAAAAATAATAGGATGGGTTGCCACGGCAACGGGGACGCCTGGCGGCCGGTAAAGCGAACCAAGCTGACCCCGTCGCAATGAAGCAAGCTGGTGAAATCCGGTGGTTTTGCCGATGAGGACACCTGGTGGCCGTATCCTGAAGGCAAGACACTGGGCAATCTCGATAAACGGCCGGAACTGATCTTGCTACAGAAGTGTTCGTATGTACTGGTCGATGGGGTTACTCTTGTCAATTCGCCTTTCTATGCATTGCATCTGAATGAAAGCGATCAAGCGGTCATTCGCCAGGTGAAGGTTAACAACGACCCAAGCTTCCAGAACGGAGACGGGTTCGACATCCGTGAGAGCAAGAACGTCGTGATCTACAAGAACATGATCTCCGCCGGCGATGACGGGATGGCGATCGGCGCCGGAAGCACCTTCAAGCCCGGAGCCCCGGCGGCCACGCAAAACATCGTGTTTGCCGACAACACGGTGTTCAAAGGGTATGCCGGCTTCGCCATCGGCAGTGTGGTGCGGCAAGGCGTCAAGAACGTTTCGGTGCGCAACGAAACGTTCATCGGCACGGATATCGGGCTGCGCTTCAAGAGCGCGATCGACCGCGGCAACGTCGTGGAAGGTATTTACATCGAAAACATTCGCATGAAAGAAATTGTCAACGAGGCGATTCTGTTCGACATGCACTACCAGCATATCGGTGAAGGGGTTGAGACGCCGCCAGCCGATGCACTGGTGCCTCAATATCGCAATATTCGCATTAGTCACGTGAAGGTTGACGGTGCGGCGCAGGCGGTTCGCATGGATGGGCTCGGTTTTATGCC
>JAJFMO010000572.1 GCA_020697475.1 Paenibacillaceae bacterium
AATTTCCGGATATGATCTTTACCGGAATCGCGGCTATCCCCCAGTTCCAGGAGCTTGGATTGACGATAGACTTGAATCCGACGATCAAGAAGTTTAATTTCGACATCAGTCCGTTCGAACCCGACATTATCAAACAGTTCAAAGTGTACTCCGATAAAGACGAGCTTTATGCGATTCCGTTTCTGGATAACTTTTCTGCCTTGTTTTACGACAAGGATATTTTTGATCGCTTGGGGACGGCTTATCCGAAGGACGGCATGACGTGGGACGACGCCATTGCACTCGGTCTACAGATCGGCTCGAAATCCGCCGGTCAGATCGTTCCGCTCTGCCCCGGCAACTTTTCCGGTCAATTCGCCACCGTATTGTCGCTACCCGTCGTCGATCCGGCGACCAAGAAAGCAGTGCTGCAGACGGATTTATGGAAAATGCTTGTCGATAAATTTACGCAAGTACACAAATTGTCGGAAAACGGTTGCAAGGGATCCGGCGCGGAAGGTACCGATTTCCGCGCGGGCAAGATTGCGATGCTTGCCACGAACGGCGGGTTTATGACCGATTCCGAGGAATTGCTGAACCAGGGCAAAACGCAAAACTGGGATATCGCAACGTACCCGCAATTCAAGGAAGCGCCGGGCAAACGCAGACGGATGGACGTCACGCTGCTGATGACCTCCTCGGTCACCAAGCATCCGGATCAAGTGTTCCAGGTGATGCAGACAGTATCCGATCGCGAGGAGCAAATTAAACGGACCCGCCAGGGACGTATGAGCACGTTCAAAGATCCGGAGATGAAGAAAGAGTTTGCGGTTGATCTGAAAATAGCCAAAGGGAAAAACATCGCCGGTATTTTCAAGACGACTTCTTCCGCGGTACCTCCCTACACACCTTACAATGGGCCGGCCAACACGGCGATCGACAATGCTGTGAAGGAAGTGCTGAAAGGAACGGACATCAACACCGCCATCCGCGCTGCGGAAGATAACGCGAACCAAGACATCGCCGCTTTGATCCAAAGCGGGAAATAACTGAATTCGCAACGACGGGCGAATCGGCCTTAACAGCCGGCTCGCCTGTTTTTTGTCTTTACTTTGGCCGAACTTAACCTATAAGGAAAAATATAACGGCTTAATTAACGTCTCCGAACGCGCGATGACGGATCTGGGCATCGATCATCTGATGCGGGCTTTAAGCATCGATTCCCGCTACAATGACGCCACTCGGGAGCTTTTGGTGAATTTGTGCAACGATGAGGAAGTGTTGCGCTATCGACTCGACGTGCTGGACGATTTCTACCGCAGTCCGGGATTGGCCGCGGAGTTCGAACGGGTGTTGCCGCTCATCCGCAAGCTGGACAGTTTCAAGGATCGACGCAACTTGCTTAACGCGGACCACCTGCGCAATATTTCCTGGCGCTCGGGGACGCTGGAGATTTATGTACAGTGCATCGATTCGTTGAAAAATACGATGGATCGCTACGCCGACAAGATCGTGTCCGCCGGGCTGCGGCGGTTGCAGACGCAAGTGAACGACATCGCGGGCAGCGAGACGTTCACGGCGCTCAAGAAGGAGTTGCCGGAATTTCGCCGGGCAATGGACAGCATCTCCAGCGTGACGATCGGCGTCAATCTCGATCCCGAGCTGAAGCCTGCCGAAGCGGTGTTTTTGACCGTTGAGCCGAAACCTTTTACGAAGAAAAAATCATCCCTGTTATCCAACCTGCTTGGACTGAAGCTCACCCCCGACGATTCGCAAGGCGTACCGCTGTACCAGAACATTATGAAAATCAACAATTCCGCGCTGGAGCAGGCATTGATGAAATGCCTCGAAGAGGTGTTCCAATCCTCGATTCTGTCGATCGACCAGGCGCTGCAGAAATATGTGCATTACCAGACGGATTTTATTACGGCACTGGAGTTCGACCTGGCGTTCTTCATCGGGGCGCATCGCTTCTTGAGCAAGCTGACCAAAGCGGGATTCACGGTGTGCAAACCGAAACCGGCTCCGGCCGGCGAGCGGGTGTTCCGAACGGATCATCTGGTCGACGTGATTTTGTGCAACGGCTTTATTCAGCAGCTGCCCGACACGAACTTGAACCGGACTGTCATCGGCAATGCGATTGAGTTTCCGCCGGGGGGCAGCATCTTTATCTTGACTGGGCCAAATCAGGGCGGCAAGACGACGTACACACGGTCGATCGGGATCGCGCAATTGCTATTCCAGGCGGGCATCTTCGTTCCGAGCAACGAGGCGGAGATCAGCCCGGTGGACTGGATTTTCACGCATTTTTGCGAAGAAGAGAAGCCGAATACGAACAACGGCCGGCTGGGCGACGAATCGATGAAGCTTGCGGAAATATTCAAGCAGGCGACGGAGCAGAGCTTGCTGCTGTTGAACGAATCGTTATCGAGCACGAGTCCGCGGGACAGTTATTTTCTGGCTAGAGACGTGATCAAAGGGATCAAGCTGATCGGCTGCCGGGCGGTGTTCGCTACGCATATTTTGGAGCTGGCGGCCAAGTGCGACGAAATCAACGAGGAATTGCCTGGGGAGAGCAAGCTGATCAGTATGGTTGCGTGCGTGGACGTGCCGGAGGGCGACAAGGTGGCGCACAGCATAGCGTCGGCTAAGCGGACGTTCAAGATTGTTCCCGGTCCGCCGAGCCAGATGAGCTTCGCCAAAGATATTGCGCGCAAGTACGGCATCTCGTTCGAGCAAATTGTGGAAACGTTGGGGCAACGGAAGCAAGAGACCGGTAAGCTGGAACAGCCGGTGGGGTAAAGCAGCTTAGTAAACAAAAACGCGCCGATGGACGCGGTTGTCGCATTCATCGGCGCGCGATTTTGCTGGCACAAATTAGCTTTGCTTGTGCTCTTGCTGGTCATTGGCGTGTTGGTTAATGACGTGCTCTTCCGGCTCTTCCCTTACCGGCAACGGCTTCGGTCTGCTGGCGGACGCCTGTGGAGCGGGCGGGTCGTCGTCGTTTACGACGTTCTTGACCCCATCTTTGAATTCACGCAGCGTCTTGCCGAAGGCTCGGCCCAATTCCGGCAGCTTCTTCGGTCCGAACAAGAGCAACGCGACTATGACAACGAGTATGATATGGCCGGGTGTAAATAGATCTCCCATAAGGTGTCATCCCTTCGTGACTGGCGTTGCGATTGGAACAAGTTCATCATAAGCTATAATTGTGACAAATTAATGGCAATCCGGAATATTCTCCGCAAACGACACCTGAGTTCCCGTAAATTTAATGTAAGGCTCAGGCGCATCGGGGTTTTTCCCCTGCTCGCATGCGACAAACAGTATGGAAGCGGCCAGCAACAGCGCCGCGGCGGCAAGCTTCTTCATGGCGAACAGCACTCCTTGATTCACAAGCGATTTCAGTTAGTCTTCTAAGTGTACTATATATGAAGTTGGATTGCCATGCCTTTTTGCTTTGACGAAAAGATCATCGTCGTTTAAACTTAAAATGAGACATTTATTACGCAATTCTATTATATTATTTGGAGGCTTAAGCGAATGAGCAACATGATTATTCTCATGTCCGACGAGCATAACCCGTTTTATTCATCCGTGTATGGACATCCCTTTATTCAAACGCCCAATATGCAACGATTGGCCGCTATGGGCACTGTTTACCGCAATACATATTCCCCGTCGCCGTTATGTTTGCCTTGCCGATCCGCCTTCATGGCAGGTCGCAGGGTGCATGAGATCGAGACGTACAGCAATTGCAACGTGAACCTGAATCCGAATTTTCCTTCGTATGGCAAAGTGTTGAGCGATCAGGGGGTGCACAC
>JAJFMO010000573.1 GCA_020697475.1 Paenibacillaceae bacterium
CGTCATCGGCCTTATAGCTCAATCGGACCGCCTGCAGCTTGATCGTGATGCCGCGCTCCCGTTCGAGATCCATCTGATCGAGCACCTGCTCTTGCATCTCGCGCGACGACAAAGCCCCGGTATACTCCAAAATCCGGTCGGCGAGTGTTGACTTGCCGTGGTCGATATGGGCGATGATCGAGAAATTGCGAATATGTTGTTGCCTGTTTGTCCTGTCCGACATAATAACCCCCAGCTTAAGTTGCAATGTTTCTAATTATATCAGTTGAATCACCGCTCATCAATTATAAGGTCGGGTTGCATAATGCCGGGTGCGAATCCGCACACTAAATGATCGAAACGTTCTTTAGGCAAAAATGAAAGGAGCATGCCCTATGGCGGTGGACTTGAGCGCGTATTCGGTTCGCACCGATCTGGCGTTGGAAGCGAGGGAACTGGCCGACCCTTCCAGGCAGGGGACGATTCCCGGAATCCACAGCGATGAACGGGAAGAGGAAGGCATTAAAATAACGACAATTGATGTGGAGACCGAACAGGCATCTCAGGCGCTGAACAAGCAAATCGGCCATTATGTCACGATCGAAGTGCCCGGTTTGCGCCGTAAGGATACGGATCTGCAGGATCGGGTTGCGACGCTGTTCGCCAAGGAATTCGAGAAATTTATGAGCAAAATCGGCATTAACGACAAGTCGAGTGTGCTCATTATCGGCCTCGGCAACTGTAATGTCACCCCGGATTCATTAGGACCGCTTGTTGTGGATAATGTGATGGTTACCCGCCATTACTTCGAGCTGATGCCCGGCCAAGTCGGCCCCGGGTACCGTCAGGTGAGCGCAGTGGCGCCAGGCGTGCTCGGCACGACGGGGATCGAGACCAGCGAAATCGTTCAAGGCATCGTCGACCAGTCGCATCCCGATCTCGTCATTGCCGTCGACGCGCTCGCCTCCAAGTCGCTCGAGCGGGTGAACACGACGATTCAGATTGCCGACACCGGCATTCATCCCGGCTCCGGTATCGGCAACAAGCGCAAAGGGCTAACCCGCGAGGAGCTAGGCGTGCCGGTCATCGCCATCGGCGTGCCGACCGTGCTGTACGCCTCGACGATCGTCAACAACTGCATCGACATGATGCATGCGCATTTCAGCAAGCAGACGAGCAATACGAACCATATCCTCGGCCTCTTGGACGGGATGCAGGAGGAAGAGCGGCTGCAACTCGTACGCGAAGTACTCAATCCTCTCGGTCACGACCTGTTGGTGACTCCGAAGGAGATCGACCAGTTCGTCGAAGACATCGCCAACATCATCGCCAGCGGACTGAACGCGGCTTTGCACGAAGCGGTCGATACGGAAAACGTGGCGGCGTATACGCATTAGGTTTTGCATCAAGCTCCCTTAGCCGGAGGATTGGCGGCGGGGAGCTTTTCCATTTTTATAGACAGGGGCGGTTCTATCTTTCGATTGCGTTTCATAGATTGCTAGTAAATAGAGGGAACCATAAATCCGGGAGGGCAACGAGACATGAAATGGACCGCCGTAACGATCAATCTCCATCGAGTAAGCAAAACTGTACAATATGCCGGAACGCTCAGCAAAGTTTTTATCGCGCTTTCGGTGTTGACGCTGCTCTTCATTGCTCTGCTGGGTCTCGCCGGAACGGCTCGTCTGAATGAAAAACAGAATGTCGCCCCGGTATCTTCGATGAAAGGCTTCGCCGCATCGGTGTCAAGCAACTTCTTTATGGATATGGCGGCGATGGAAATTCCTCATTTGAAAAATAACAACGAGTCTTCTTTCTCGCAAAATAATGTGATGAGCTTCGTCTTCCGCTTCCTTACGGATATCAACACCCAAGATCCGAAGACGCTAGTGGCGCGCGAGGTGCCGGGCATGGCGAACGACCGCTCCGTCCTGCTGCGCCGCGGGGTGGCGTCTTCGAGCAGCGACGCGCCGTTCGATTCGCAACCGGCCAACATCTCCGATATGACAGGCGGAACGGATGGCGGTAATGGCGGAACAGGCAGCGGGACGGCTGCCCCAACGGGCTCATCGAACGTGCCGCAAGCCGCCGTACCCGGGCAACCGGCCAAAACAAATCCGAAGCCGCCGTCCGCAGGTCCGAACATCGCTTTCATCTATCATTCTCACAATCAGGAATCCTACTTGCCGGAGCTGTCCGGCGTGAACGATCCTGACTTGGCCTACAACCCTTCAACGAATGTGACTGAAGTCGGCACGCGGTTGGCTGCCCGGCTCGAGCAGGACGGCGTAGGCGCGGTGCATTCGGATACGAATTATCCGGCAACCGTGAAAGATTTCAAATACGCCTACTCTTACAAATACTCTTTACAGACGCTGAAAGATGCGGCGGCAAAGCATGGCGACCTGCAATATTATTTCGACATTCATCGCGACTCGCAGGTGCGTGGGAAGACGACAGTGACGATCGATGGCGTCGATTATGCTCAGGTGTATTTTATCCTCGGGGAAAAAAATCCGCATTGGGAGCAGAACGAGCAGTTCGCCACGAAAATTCACGAGGCACTGGAGGCGGCGCATCCCGGCATCTCCAAAGGAATTCACGCCAAAGGCGCTGCGGAGGGCAACGGCGAATACAACCAGTCGTTCTCGCCCAACAGCGTGCTGATCGAAATCGGCGGACCATACAATACGCTGGAGGAATGTTACCGGACGGCGGACTGGCTGGGCGATGCGATCGCTTCGGTCATCACGAACGCACAGAAGGTGAATGGGTCAGACAGCGGCGCGGCCAAGAAGAATTGAGGAAATTATGAGTAGAAAAAAGAAGCGGAAAGGACGATACGGGATGCCGA
>JAJFMO010000574.1 GCA_020697475.1 Paenibacillaceae bacterium
GGGGTCAGATCGAGCCCCATCTTAGCCGGCAAAACCTGAAAAATCATGTGGTTTTTCGAACCGTTCACGATATCTGGAGGATCGCCAGCCGCCAGCAGTTTGTCAAGAGTGTTGCCCTGCAAGGGCACACGCTCAAGCGTAATGTTCGGAAACTTCTTCTTCACCGGCTCTTCTTTCGTGTCCCGCCACAGATTATCGTTATCTCCTGTCCATACTTTGAGCGTAATCGGGTCTTGTGTTGACAATTGATCCAATCGATCGACCGGTTTAACTTCGCCATTCCCCGATGGGTTCTCCCCCGCTTGCTTCCCCGCAGACCCGCTCTGTCCACTTTGCCCGCCGCACCCGGCAACAGCAGAGACAACCAGTACAACAACCGCCAGAACCTTCCAAGGCGCCAGCTTGCATTGTTTTCCGTTCTCCATATGTTTGTCCTCCGTTTCGTTCCTTTTCCTTGTGAAAATGTTCCCTTTACTCCTGCCAATCGACAATCGCACCTTGCACCCGCAAAGTTTCCCGAAGCCGATCCACGTCAACCTCGCGAAAAGGAACTTCCCGTTCGACGACCTGCACCGCCGCCAGCCCTGCCGCATGACCCATTGCGTAACAGGGGGCTTGTTCGCGCAACGGGCCGAGAACATGCCGCTCCACGCTGATCGCCCTTCCCGGACAAATAATGTTCCCAATCGGCCGGGGAATCAGACAGCGGTACGGGATCGGCGTATAGGCGCGCTTCTTGCGAATTTCCGGGCTCGTCATCGGCTGATGGCTCGGCTTCTTCGGATCGGGCAAATCCCAGCCGTAACCGCTGAAGCCGATTGTGTCGGCGAAATCGACTTTATCCAGTACATCGTCCACCGTATACACGTAGTCGCCGATAATCCGTCGCGTCTCGCGGATTCCCAGCACCGGCGCAACAAGCTTGATGCGGGCGTTGCGGAATCCGGGGATATGCTCGCGCATAATCGCCATCAGCTTTTGCACCTCACTGCGGCCTTGCATCATCCCACGGCTGATCGACCGTCCGTCCGTGCCGTCCACATCGCAAATTCGCGTCGTATTGATCATCATCGTGCCTTTCTCATGCACCTGAACGCTGATGAAAATTTCATAGGGAAACTGCCAAATGCCCTGTTCGCGCAACTCTTGTATTATTTCCCGGAAACGGGGTGAATTGTTCTCGTAGATATAAGAGGAAGTTTCGTCCTGCTCCACTCGATCGACGTGAAATATCAGCGTCGCCGGAGTCATCAACCCATCCTCTTCCCGGCCCTTGATGAACTCGCAGCCGCTGCGGGCCGCCATATCCGCATCTCCTGTCGCATCGACAACCGCTTTCACCGGAATCGCAAATAACCCACTTTTGTTAAACGCCACGATATGGGTAATCCGGCCGTCGGACACAATTGCATCCACACACCCAGTAAAATAAAGCACATCGACCCCGGCTTCCAGCATCTTCTCGTCCAGCAACGCAACCATGGCGATCGGGTCGAACGGCACCCCGGTCGTCAACGATTTCAACCAGCCGAACGGCGAATATTTCTCTTCGCGAATCGTCAGGGGATCGACCGCCGCTCCCCGGCGAAACAGTTCTTCCGTAATTTCCTGAAAAATGCCGCCGACACACGCATACTTGTTGTCCGGGGTGCGGCCGCCAAGAAGATGGGTGACTCCCGCAGACGTTCCGACTCCGCCCAATTGCCCTGTCGCTTCGATCAGCAGCACTTTCAGTCCGGCCCGGCTCGCGGCAAGCGCCGCTGGGATCCCCGAAGGTCCGCCGCCGCAAACGACCACATCGTAAGGTTCCCATTCAGGGATGTTTTGGATATACTGCATGTTCAACCTCCTCTACATTTTTTACACGGTTAATCTGGCTAACACTATCGTCTCGTAAGGTCGATTCTCCCCACATTCGTACAAACAGAGAACTGTGCCGTCGCTTGACTCAGCCAAATCCGAGTAAGCCGCAGGTCCATTGTGCAGCACGGCAAGCTCCTCCCATGATCTGCAGCCATCCCGGCTGCTTTTTATGGTTAGCCGCTCTCTCTTCTCACTGGCACAATTGGAAAACAGCATTCGTCCATCGGCCAAACGAAGGACACTACCCTGACATACCGGATCGACCAGAGCTTCATCCAACTCCGGGGATGTCCAAGTTAATCCTCCGTCGCTGCTCCAAGAATAAGCCCGCCGTTTACGCCCATGGTAGCTGCGCATATTGATATACAGACGGCCGGCATCGAGCTCCGCTATCGAGCATTCATTCGTGTACTCGCCGACATCGTTCCCGAGGCGCCACGTCGCGCCATGATCATCGCTATAGATGATGTGCGAAATGTACGGCCCGGACTTTTCCTCTCCCGGGATCAGAACCGCATGATTGCATGGGATGGCCAACCGGCCGCTCGCCAGTTGAATGCCGTGGCACGGCCCCGTCGCGTACCAAGTCCAGTCCGGCTGTTTGACGTCCGCCGTCATATCGATCAGCGGCGACCACGATAGCCCATCGTCCTCACTGAATATTCTCAGCACCTCACGCGTTGCTTTTCCAGCCAATATGTCCTTCTCATGTCCATCTTCGGCGTTGCGGCACAGCAGGAGCCAAATCGTACCTGTCACGCGATCCTGTACAGGACATGGATTTCCGATCGTGTTCGTGCCGTCGGCGGCGATCACTTGCAGCGGCCCCCATGTAACCCCGCCATCCGAGCTCCTGCGCATGACGATTTGAATTTCTCCGGCATCCCCTTGCCCGTTTCGCCGTCCCTCGCAAAAAGCAAGGATCGTGCCTGTACGAGTCACCAATAACGAAGGTATACGGAAC
>JAJFMO010000073.1 GCA_020697475.1 Paenibacillaceae bacterium
CGCCGAGCCGGCCGGCGGAGTAAACTCAATGTCCAGCGACTCCTCGTTCCCGGTCGTCCGCGCCAACACCTGCACGCCCTCGAACGGAGGCAGCAGCCCTGACGAGGGAGCCATCATGAACTCCCCGTTGAACTTGAACGGCCCTTTGAAATATCCGCCGCGCGGCAAGAGCAGGATGACCATTTTCCGAGGATGCAGGGCATGAATCTGATACATCACGCCGTAGTTGCCGTCGTCCGTCACCTTCTCTTTGCGCTGCACATCGTACCCCGGGATGAACTGGTCGCTCTCCCCGTCACCGATGATCAGCCGAGACGGCACGTCGAAGCTGCTCGCATCGATATCCCACCGCACATCGGCGGACTCGAACGTCCCGCGCACATTGGCTACATAATCGAGCGGCTTGTAAAGCCCGACAGACACCGGCGTCGAGATCGGATCCATCGCCAGGAAGGAGAACGTCACTTCCCCGTCCGTCTCCACGTCATAGAACGCGTTCACCCCTTGCCCCGGGTAAAAATCCGGCATCTGCACATAAACGACCGTCCGGTTCGGCGGAACGATCAGCTCATCGGACAACGGATCGCCAATCATAAAATCGACGGACGCCTCATGCCCGATCAAGTTCGCATATTCAGACGGATACACTTCGCCCTTATTCGTCGTCTTCACCGTCACCGGCTTGCCCGTGTTGTTCGTCACCATAATCGCGAACTGAATCCGCTCGATCATCGTGTTGACGTGGTCGGCGTACAGCCGCGCTTTGCCTTTGACAATATCCCGATACAGAATGCCCTTCTCCGTGATGTCCTCCGGACTGTCGCTGACGATCAGCTTGCGGTCCGAATCATAAGTCACACTGCGCGGGAGCTCGGGCAAATCGTGATAATGCTCCCAGATGATCCCCCAATCGGCGGGAATGAACGACCCCGGCTCCGCAAAATACAGCGGATACTCAAACTCGCTCGTATACGTGTCATCTGTAATGACAATGTTGCGGGTATAGACATCACTCTTCAACCCCTTGCCGTCCGCCACCTGCAGCGTCACCGGATACGTCCCCGCCTTGAAGAACGCCTCCTGATTGCCGGTCCACGTGTAGTCCGCAATCCCCTCGGAGTCGGGGTCATAGCTTAGATCGATATATTTCACCGGTTCGCCGATCCGATAACTCCGCTTCCCAAACGTAAACTTCGCTACAGGGCTCGACTGCTTCGTCTTGCTGTCATAGACGCCGTCCGGCCGCTTGACGAAAATAATTTCCGCCCGATTCAACGACGGAGTATATTCATATTTGCCTCCCATATAGTCGCTTACCCAGCTCAGCTTCACCAAAAGAGTATCATTGCGCATCATGGCCGTCTTGTCCAACGGCACTTTCACTTTGTTGACGTACAAAATGTTGTTCGCAATGTCGATCTCCATCTTGAAACCGGGAGTGCTCATCTCCACGCGGGACGTCTTGGCGTTCCAGGCCAGGTCGATCCCCATCGTCTCAGCCACAAATTTAAGCGGAATAAATACCGTGCCGTTTACCATAAGCGGCGCCTCATCCGCCGTCAGATCGACTTTCTGCGAATTTACGTAAGCCGCCGCTTCCCCGGGGAACAAATCGACGAAATTCGTCGAAGTCGACACCGCGGATGCCGAAGGAACGATGGCCGATACAGCAAGGAATAACGCCATCAACAGAGCAAGACTGATTTTCATCGATTTCATATGACTCTCCCATTCTCTCTCTACATTTTTTTCAAAAATTTTCACAAAAAAGAAACCTGTCCAACATTAGACGCAGCCAAGCTGAAAAGGTTTCAGGCAATATAATAAAAGAAGCTCCCCGCCAGGGAAGCCTCTTCTTATTGGTTCTCCAATTCTTCCTTGCTAACCAGAGCGGCTAAAGCGATTACAGCCTGTTCCGCGTCCGAACCTTCCGCACTTATGATAACCTCAGTGCCTGTGCTAATCGCCAGACTCATGATTCCCATGATACTCTTGGCGTTCACTTTCTTCTCATCCTTCTCCACAAACACTTCGGACGAGAATTTATTCGCTTCTTGAACGAACAATGCAGCCGGTCTGGCATGCAAGCCCGTCTTCAACTTGACAACTACCGGGCGTTTCGCCATCAAACCTAACCCCCCTAAACCATATTCCACACCAATTATATCACTATTCCCTTAACGAAACTAGGGGCGAAAACGGCGAATTTTCTCAGCCATTTCGTCGATTTTACGCAGCCGGTGGTTGACTCCGGACTTGCTGACCGACTCCTTCAGCATGTCTCCGACTTCCTTCAAATTCAAGTCCGGATAGCGCATCCGTACCTCGGCCACCTCGCGCAGCTTGTCCGGCAGGTTAGCCAAGCCGATCTCGCGGTCGAGCAGCCGAATGTTGTCGATCTGCCGCACCGCCGCGCCGATCGTCTTATTCAGGTTGGCCGTCTCGCAGTTCACGATGCGGTTCACCGAATTGCGCAAATCCTTCATAATTCTCACATCTTCAAAATGCAGCAAAGCCTGGTGAGCGCCGATCAAATTCAAAAATTCAATAATTTTCTCGCCTTCCTTGAGGTAGAAGATGTACCCCTTCTTCCGCTCAATGGAACGCGCATTCAAGTCGAAATAGTTGGCCAGCTCGCACAGCGCCTGCGCTTGCTCCTCGTACATCGAAGGAATTTCCAAATGGTAAGACGACCCTTCCGGGCTGTTCACCGACCCTCCCGCGAGGAACGCCCCACGCAAATAAGCGCGCTTGCAGCAATTTTTGTGAATGATTCGGCTGTCGATGCCGGGCGTGAACTGGAAGCCTTCCTTCACAATACACAGTTTGGACAGAATCTCCTGAACCCTCGTCGGCAACCGCACGATATAGACGTTGTTTTTCTTCAACCTCATCTTTTTGCGAACTAACAATTCCGTATGAACCTGAAAGCAATTTTTGATCAAAATGTAAATGCGTCTGGCGATCGCCGCATTCTCTGTGGAAATATCGAGAATGACGCGCTGGCTGGACACCTGAACGCTTCCGTTCATGCGGATCAGCGCCGCGAGCTCCGCCTTCTGGCAACAGCTCTCGGCTTCGACCATCGTCAGTTCTTTCTTCGTCTGCGCCGCAAAGGACAAGGGAACTCACCTCTTCTTTTCCTTCCAGCCCTCCACCAATTGCGTGATGTGTCGGCTCAACTTCCCGGTATCGTGCCTGAGATAAGTACGGAATAAGACCAATTGATCGGCGATGACCTGAACCCCTAACTTCGTCACTTCATCCAAATCGAGCGCTACCGGCTGCGCTCCCTTCTCGGCGTACATCTCCTGCACTTCGCGCGGAATGTCCCCGTTGTTCACAATCACATAATCAAAAAACTGACGGTTCACATGGCGATAGACGGCTGACAGGTGGTCGTTGACCGAATACCCATCCGTCTCTCCCGGTTGAGTCATCACGTTGCATATGAAAATTTTTAGCGCATGGGAGTCGGCAATCGCCGCCTGAAGCCCCGGTACGAGCAAATTCGGCATAATGCTGGTGTACAAGCTGCCCGGCCCGACGAGAATGGCGTCCGCTTGCCCGATCGCCTCCACGGCTTCCTCCAGCGGCGAGACATCTTCAGGTTCGATAAACACCCGCTTGATTCGCTTGCCCGCCTTCGGAATATTCGATTCTCCGGACACGAACGTGCCGTCTTCCATTTCGGCATTCAGCGCGATCATGTGGTCGGTAGCCGGCAGTACTCTGCCTCGCACGGCCAATACTCGGCTGAGCTCGCGAATGCCGGTTACAAAGTCACCGGTAATATCCTTCATTGCCGCCAATATCAGGTTGCCCAAACTGTGCCCGGCCAAACCCGCGCCGTTCTTAAATCGATATTGCAGCATCAGCGCAAGCAACGGTTCCACATCGGCCAAGGCGATCAGCACGTTGCGGATATCCCCGGGAGGCGGAATTTGCAATTCCGAACGGAGCACGCCGGAGCTGCCTCCGTCATCCGCGACCGTTACAATCGCCGTAATATCCAGCGGTTGTTCCTTCAATCCCCTGAGCATCACCGAAAGTCCCGTCCCGCCGCCGATGACTACGATCTTAGGATTGTTCTTCTTCCGGCGGTTTCCTGCCATTCCCTCACCCCTGATTCATCGATCGCGCTCGGCATCCCGATGGTTGACCTTCACGATCTCATCCTCGCCGTTAGTCAGCATTTTGCCCAAGTATTCGGCCACTGACACCGAGCGATGCTTGCCCCCGGTGCATCCTATGCCGACAACCACTTGGCTCTTGCCCTCTTTCTTATATTGCGGGACCAGGAATTGCAATAGGTCAAGCAGCTTGCCCAAAAATTGCTGAGTCTCGTTCCATTTCATCACGTAATCGTACACTTCCGGATCCTGGCCGGTCTGTGGCCGCAGATGGTCGATATAATGCGGATTTGGTAAAAAGCGTACGTCAAAAATCAAGTCCGCGTCAATCGGCACCCCGTACTTAAAGCCAAATGAAATGACGTTGATGGCGATTCGCCCCTGCTCAATGTCGGTAAATCGCGAGGCGATCTGCGCTTTCAGCTGGGCAGGCTTCAGTTGGCTCGTATCGATAATCTGGCTGGCTAGCCCTTTCAATTCCTCCAACAGCTTGCGCTCTTGCAGGATGCCTTCGAGCGGCGCATCCTCCGGAGCAAGTGGGTGCCGCCGGCGGCTTTCCTTGTACCGCTGAACGAGGATGGAATCCGTCGCATCGAGAAATAAAATTTCGTACGTTAACGTGAAATTTTCGCGAATGTCGCGGAGCGACTCCGACAGCGCAGTGAAAAATTCCCTCCCACGCAAATCGATGACGAGCGCCACTTTGCCGATCTTGCCTTTGGACTGCTCAATTAATTCGGCGAATTTCGGAATCAGCACGGGAGGCAGGTTGTCGACGCAGAAAAACCCGAGGTCTTCCAAGCTCTGGACGGCAATCGTCTTGCCGGCTCCCGACATCCCTGTAATGATAACGAGTTTTGCCGCAGCATTCTGTTTCACCACCTGCATACACCTCCCGAGACGTCTATCGACCTGGCAACAATGGTTAATGCAAATTCAAACCGGCCGCGCCGACTACCCCGGCGTCGTTGCCCAATTGGGCCGGTACGATATCGACTTGCTCTTGCGCCGCTTCCTGCGTGAATTGGCGGAAGTAATCACGGATCGGCTGGAACAGGATATCTCCCGCCCGAGACACACCGCCGCCCAAAATAAAGCGCTGCGGATTAATGACGACGGCCAATAGCGCCATCGATTTGCCAAGGTAAAGCGCCGCGCGGTCGATGATGCGCAAGGACACTTCGTCGCCGGCTTTGGCTGCGTCGAAGACGTCCTTCGCGGCGATCTGCGCCACGTCAGCCAATGAGGTGACGTCGCCGCGCTTAACGGCGTCGTTCGCCATGCGAATGATGCCGGTCGCAGACGATACCGTCTCCAGGCAACCCATCTTGCCGCAGCCGCACTTGATCGCTTCAAGATCGGGCACAACGGCCATGTGACCCAGCTCGCCGGCCATCCCTTTGAACCCTTGGTAGATCCGGCTCTTTATAATAATACCGCCGCCCACTCCCGTGCCGAGCGTGTAGCATACAACGTTCGGAATGCCCGCACCCGCGCCGCTCCATGCTTCGCCCAGCGCTGCGACGTTCGCATCGTTGTCGATCGCGACCGCTTTGTTCAGCTTCTCTTCAAGTATCTGCTTCACCGGCACGTTGCGCCAGCCCAAGTTCGGCGACAGCTTGATGAATCCTTCCGGAATATCCATAAAGCCGGGGATCCCCAATCCGATTCCGGCGACTTGCTCCCAGTTGTATGACGAATCGCTCACCAATTTGCGTACGTAATCTGCAATCTTCTCCAGCACGAAATCCGAACCGTTCTCTGCGCCTGTAGGCCCTTCGAACGTATGCATCAACCGACCTTGCTCGTTGCAAATCCCGGTCTTGATCGTGGTTCCGCCCAGATCCACACCGACGTATATTTTTTCCGACATGAATACGTCACCTCGAACCCATTATAATAAGTATCCTCCCAACTATAAGCCAACCCCGGGCGGAAGGTCAAGACAAACAAATGGCAGCAACCCGAAGCACCACACCCACATCGACTGCGGTTGTATAAGAAACTTCAAATAGACTGTCGTTCACAGGCGGAATGGTCGTCATCCCGACAACGTTCGAAACCACCGGGGACTGAACGCGCTAACTATGGCAAATAATTAGCTAGTTGCGGTAACCAAATCTATTTGCGGTAAATGTGGCAGACGGGAGCGATCCGGTTCGGGGAATCCACGTTGCATGAAGGTTTAAACTAACTTAACGCTTTTTCGAGCTCTTATTTGATGGGAACCATGGGGGAGGCAGCAAATAAGGTTGTTTCGAGCCCTTATTCCAGACTTCTGAGCAGAAACTGGGTCTTCTCATTCAAATAACGTTCTGAAAATACGCTATGAAGCGAATAAAGCAAGAGTGGGGAATATAGCGTATCAAAACAACCTTATTGTGCATGCGATAGATCCGATATGTCGAACGCCGCGGCCACGCACTTGTTATGTCGCTTAATCCGCCCACCACGCAGAAAATCTTACCCCGTATGACATGATTAAAAGCCGGAGGCACTAGCCCCCGGCTTCTTTGCGTTTATTATTGTACAGCCTGACCTTCGACATGCATTATGTTGCTGCCGTGGTGCTCCAAGAACCGCTCGCAGTCGAGCGCCGCCATACAGCCGCTGCCCGCGGCGGTAATTGCCTGGCGATACTTGCTGTCTTGGACGTCCCCGCAAGCGAATACACCAGGGATGTTCGTTTCCGATGTGCCGGGCTTCACTTGTACATAGCCAACGCTGTCGGTGTCGATCTGTCCACCCAAGAACCCGGTGTTCGGCTGGTGGCCGATGGCCACGAAAATTCCGTTCGTCTCCAGCAGTTCTTCCTGGCCCGTCTCGTTGTCCTTCACCTTCAGCCCGATCAACCCTTTGTCGCCGGACACAACTTCAAGCGGAGTCTTGTTCAAGCTCCAGACAATCTTCTCGTTCTCCCGCGCCCGATCCTGCATAATTTTCGACGCGCGCAGTTCGTTTCTGCGGTGAACGACCCGCACCTCCGTCGCGAAACGGGTAAGGAAGTTCGCTTCTTCCATCGCCGAATCGCCGCCGCCCACAACGATAATTTTCTTGCCTCGGAAGAAGAAGCCGTCGCATGTCGCACAAGTGCTGACTCCGCGGCCGATCATCTCCTTCTCGTTCGGGATATTCAGCAGCTTGGCGGAAGCGCCGGTGGACAGAATGATCGTCTCGGCTTCCAGGTCACCTAAGCCGTCCACTTTCAGCTTGAACGGACGCTTGGAGAAGTCCGCTTCCTCCACCCAGCCCCGACGAAACTCCGCGCCGAACTTCTCCGCTTGCTGGCGCATCTTGTCCATCAATTCCGGCCCCATCACACCATCGGGAAATCCGGGGAAATTCTCTACTTCGGTCGTCGTCGTCAATTGCCCCCCCGGCTCCGGTCCCTCGATGACCAGTGGTTGCAAATTGGCTCGAGCCAAATAAATGGCGGCAGTCAGACCAGCCGGTCCGGTGCCGACGACAATTGTTTTATACATCGCATACCCCTCCTATACATTCCTACTTTAACGATCAGCCTTACACCCTACGGTTCCAGCTGAGCGAATTTAGGAAAAATCGCGTTCATCTTCTCTTTCAATCCGCACGTCTCGTCGATGAACTTGGCGTTCTTGCTCACTGTCGCAATCGACACGCCGTAACGTACCGCGACTTCGTGGTACGAGGTGGCCCGGCGATGCATCTTCGCCGTCAAATATTCAAGCGCAGCCGCCCAGCCTTCCACCTTCGACACCTTCGGCACGTTCGGAAAGGCTCGGCTTAGGCATTCCACCCATAGCGTCTCCAGATCGTGCTGCTGCACGATATCGAACCGTCGCTGCATCTTGCAGAGCGCATACTCCAGCACAAGCTGCCACTTCTTCTCCCAGAACGGCAAATTCGGCGTAAACGGCGAAGAATCGAGCTCCATCTGTTTGCCGCCCAACGTGGCCGTCAATGGCTCGTCGCCGTTCAATCCGCGCAAAACAAAGATCGCGACCTTTTTCAAATAATCGTCTTCTTCCGGCTCCATGATGAACGCCTGCAAGGCGTCCTTCACTTCGTCGTCGGCGATGATGCCGAACACCTGGATCACTTGCAATTTCGTCTGTACATCCCCGTGTCGCAACGCCCAGAAGAACGAGGATCGAACAAGCGGATCCCGCTTCAGCTGCTCGGGAATCAATTCATCAGACTTCTCCATCGTGCGGAACTGTTCTTCGAACGGCAGATGGTAATGGTAGCTGATGGTCGTCCTAGATAGTTTCGCCTGAATGGCGGGAAGCTGACTCAAGTAAAATTTAGGGATTTCCGACTTCGGATCAACCTTCTCGGCCAAGCGCCACAGGCGCTGCGCCTCGTTAAACCTTCCGATATTGCAAGCCGCGGCCGCAGCGAAATGATACAAACTGGGATCGGAAGCCCCTTCGCCCAGCTTGATCAACCGCTTGAACAGCCGGTGCGCCGCTTCGTGCTCGCCCAGAATCCCCATCGTCGTCGCCAGCTTGAACGTATGATCGGGATGGTACGGGTAAATCTTGCTTAAGCCCGAAGCAATCGCCTTGCCGGACGCCGGATCTCCGGTGTGTTGCTGGAAAATCGCCATATTGCATAAAGCATGCAAGTTGCCGGGATCGTCGCTGAGCACGTCGCGAATTGTCGTGAGCGCCTTCTCGAATTGCCCGATATAATAATAAGCCAACGCCAAATTGTTGCGAGCCGCATAGAAATCGTTATGCTTCTTGACCAGCCGCTCCAGGATACGCACAGCTTCGGAAAATTTGCCTTCCTCCAACAGCGCCCGCGCCTTGTCGTGCTCGAACAAACCTTCCCGGCTCTTGATATAGGAAACGGAAAGCGGCCGCTCCAACTCATAGCTGAGCAGCTCCATCATCTCTTCCGATTCTTCGAGAAACTGCCCGTTCGGGTCGTTCTCCAAGTATTTCGTGAGCGCCTTCTCGGCTGACTCGTAGTCTTCCATGTTGGCAAAATTGTTCGCCATATAGAAATGACATTCCGTCATCGAATAGTCAATATCTGTTAGAATCTTCTGCAGAATGGCGTTCGATTCCGAATAGTTGCCCATCTCCGAAAGGATGCCGGCCAAGTTGCAATGGTTGACCGGATTCTCCGGTTCGAATTCGGCCGCCCGGCGAAAATACTTCAACGCCTTATCGTAATGGTAACGATCCAGCGATTGAACGGCTCTTTCGAAAAAAAACGTGGCATCCATTTGGATGGGTACAATTTTCGTTCTCGGTGCGGCGGACACCCGTTTTTTCTTCTCCATATCTTGTGTGACACCTCCGAAACACATCAAAGTCGTTCCAAAGAAAGTATACCACATTCCCGCCGCAATCGCGAAGCCATTTCCGCCCGATTACCCGTCGAAAGCCGTTGAATAACCGCACCCCTTAAAGGTTTGCACCCGCAGAATGATTCCGACCCCGTGATTTTACACCCCGCCGTACTTGAACAACGAGCTGATCGAACCTCCATGCGTGATAATATCGATCGACTTGGAAAGCAGCGGAGCGATCGACAGAACGGTGAAACGGCTCGGATGATTCTCAGGCAAAGCAATCGAGTCGGTCACGACCACTTCCTTGATGTTCGGATGATCGAGCCTCTGCATCGCCGGATCGGAGAACACCGGATGGGTCGCGAGTATGTATACGTCGTTCGCGCC
>JAJFMO010000575.1 GCA_020697475.1 Paenibacillaceae bacterium
TTTTTTATTCAGCATAAAGTTCTTGAGCTCGGTTTGCATGATACTATTCGCCTTGGTATCGGCAACAAGCGGAGTATAGGGAGAAGAAGGCGCAAGCAAAGGCTTGGTCATCGCCCCGATGTTCTTGCCTTTCATGAAGGGGACATCGGCCACAAACTGATCGATGATCTTCTTATCCTTCAACACGGTCAAGTTCCCGGCGGAGCGCGCATTCTGCGTCTGCACCTCATCGGAAACAAGATAAGACAGCATGTCGAAAATCAAATCTTTATGCTTGGACTGCGCCGAGATCGCCATCATGACTCCCACATATTGCACTTGTTTATGAGGCGCCTGCGGGAAATACGGCATCGTCGCCATGTCGAAATTCAGTCCGCCTTCGATCGCTGCCGGCAGCTCCCAAATTTTATTGTGGCCAACCCGCATCGCTAACGTCTTATCCTTGAGGAAAGCGGTATCCGAATCCCCAATGTTTTTCTCGTTGGGCTGATTGTTCGGAACGTCATATACCGCCTTGAATGTCTGGAACAGCTCTTTCCAGGAGGCGTTATTCACGGAAGCCTTTTTTGTTTTCGGATCGATGGGAGACAATGACAGTTGATTGAAAGTAATAGCTGGGCTGATCTGAAAATCGAACGGCCGGATGCTGCCGTCGGATTTGGCCCCGATCTTCGCGGCCACCTCAACCAGGTCTTTCCAGGTCATATCGTCCTTCGGATAGGCAACGCCAAACTTGTCGAAAATGTCTTTATTATAGTGAAGCACGTGCGGAGTAATGAACATGGGGATCCCCGGAATGGCGCCTTCACCGACGGTCTTCAGCGTATCGATCACCCCGTCGGCGAACCGGTTCAAATCCATCTTGTTTTGTTTGATCATCGGTGTCAGATCGAAATTTAAGCCGACGTCTTTGATCGCTTCGAGCTGTGAGGAGTTGGTATAGAAGAAGTCGGGTATCGTGCCCGATCCGATCAGCTCCGGAAGAGTATTCCCTTTGCCCTGCTGAATGTACTTGAAGGTGACCCAGGGAAACTTGGACTGCAAAGGCTTTCGGTATTGTTCATCAAAGTCCTTTTCTGAATAAATCTGGGAGTAGACAATCAGTTCAACAGGATCCTGGTTCACCTTAGGTTTCGGGTTGTCGGCAGCCTGCTGGCCGGCGCTTCCCACATTATTTCCGCTGCCGCAAGCGGCAGCCAACATCGAGATCAACCCTAAGCACACGAACAACGCCACGATTTTCCTGATTTTCACTTGTTTTCCCCCTCGATTATCGTTTGACTAACCTTACGTCATGTAAACTCGATCCAATCTCCATGCCCTTGCGCCCAAGCTTTCGCCTGTTCGTGCAGTTGATCGCGGACGGTCGCCCTGCCCGGATCGTCGACAACGTTGTTCATCTCGAGCGGATCCTCCGCCAAATCGTACAATTCGCATTGACCATCGGGAGCAAAAATATATTTGTATCGCTTCGCAACTACTGCGCGGCGAATATCGCCGATGGCCGGGTTGCCGGAATACTGGGAGTGCACGATGCGGTTCGGATCGGAAACGGCAGGATCGGCCAATACCGGGCGAAGCGACACTCCGTCCAAGTCGGCTGGAACCGGCACATCCACAAGCTCCAACATCGTCGGCAACAAATCGAGATGGGATACAGGGTCGTCGATCGTTACGGGATCGTTCTTCATCGGCAAATGAATGATCAGCGGCACATGAATCGCCTGCTCGTACATTTCCATTTTCTGATACATGATGTGTTGACCCAAATGGTCGCCGTGGTCGGATGTGAAAATAAGGATCGTATGATCGGTTGCTCCCGTTTCTTCAAGCGCTTGCAAGACTAGCCCTATCCCGCTGTCGGCCATGTGCAGCAGACCAAGATGAGCTGACCAAGTATCCCGCCATTGCTCCATGCTCAACCCTTCCGCCAGCTGGGCGGGGACGCCTCGTCTCCTGCCGGGCGGCTCACCTTGCGCGATGGCTCCCACGTTCGGGGGAAGCTCAATCTCTTGCGGCGGAAATAGGCTGGCGAATGCAGCGGGTACCTGAAGAGGCGGATGGGGCGCCCAGATGTTCAGGAACAGCGCGAACGGCGTTTCCGTGCGTTCCGGTGAATTGGCGCGTACAAACTCTGCGGCAAGACGGCAATTGTACAGATCATAGTGATGCTCCGCCGGTTCATCGTCCCACAATCCGGTATGGGCGCTGGAGTATTGAGTGTCGACGTAAGCTCCGTTCTGATACTCGGATACCGCTCTTTTATACAAGTTAGTCTCGTTCGGTTGATCGGCTTTACGCGGCTGCGACTTCCTGATGGAGCGATAGAAGCGGCTGTATTCTTCCTCCCCGCTCCAGAGATCGAAATCGATCGATCGTTTGAGATCGGGCTCGGTCCGAATGTGGTTTTTGCCGAGATGGGCCATTCGATAGCCGGCTTGCGCCAAATATTGATGCATCGTCTTGAAATCGCTTGCAGTTTGCCCCCTGTTTAGCAGCACTCCGTTCCGTGTCGGGTATATGCCGGTCGCCATCGCCGTTCTGGCCGGTACGCACAACGGGCAAGTATCGTATGCGCGGGTAAAGACGTGGCTTCGTTGCGCCAACCGGTTCAGATGCGGGGTCACTTCCCTCCCGCATTGCACCATTCCCAAGCTGTCGGCGCGCTGGTGGTCGGTTGTGATAAATACAACGTTCGGTTTGCGGTTTGTTTGGGTCATGAAGCCTCTCCTTCGCTGCAATATTCGGCGTCTCGGAAGATCCGGCATCCGCCACCTGTCCGAGGTGCGCACACTTTCATCTTACCTGTCGACAGGA
>JAJFMO010000074.1 GCA_020697475.1 Paenibacillaceae bacterium
TGAAGAGATCAGCAAGTTCGGGATTCGTCCGTTAAAAGGAATTTTGATGACCGGCCCTCCGGGAACCGGTAAGACGTTGCTTGCCAAAGCAGCGGCGCATTATACGAATTCGGTATTCATTTCCGCCTCGGGCAGCGAATTTATCGAGATGTATGTCGGGGTCGGAGCAAGCCGCGTCCGCGACATGTTCAAAGATGCAAGACAACGGGCTATGAAAGAGAATAAAGGCAGTGCGATTATTTTCATCGATGAGATTGATGTCATTGGCGGCCGCCGCGACGGAGGCCAGCACAAGGAGTACGACCAGACATTGAACCAGCTGCTGACCGAGATGGACGGCATCCATACTTCGGAAAGTCCTCGTATCTTGATGATGGCGGCAACCAACCGCAAAGAGATGCTGGACAGCGCATTGCTGCGTCCTGGCCGGTTTGACCGGCATATTGAGGTTGATTTGCCGGATAAGAAAGGGCGTCTGCACGTCCTCAACATCCATGCGGTGAATAAACCGCTGGCGGATAATGTGAATATGGAGAAGGTAGCGTCCGAAACGTTTGGGTTTTCCGGAGCACAGTTAGAGAGCGTGTTGAATGAAGCCGCGATTTACAGCATGCGCGAGAACGCCGAGCATGTGGAGCAGAGCCATCTGTCGCTTGCGATCGATAAGGTGATGATGGGAGAGAAGACCGATCGAGAGTCGACGCGTGAAGAGCGGGAGCGGGTAGCGCTGCACGAACTTGGCCACGCGATTATGGCGGAAATCGTCAATCCCGGCTCGGTCTCTCAAGTTTCCTTGAGCCCGCGGGGTCAGGCGCTCGGCTATGTGCGGCATAACCCGCAGCAGGATCATTACTTGTACACGAAGCCGTTTCTCGAAGGCCAGATCATGATCGCACTCGGCGGTTCTGTGGCGGAGGAGATGTTTTATGGAGGGCGCAGCACCGGCTCGCGCAACGACTTCGAGAAGGCGCTCGACCTCGTGCAGACGATGATGGATTCGGGTTTGACTCAGCTTGGCATCATCGACCGTCAGATGGTCACGACCGAGTATTTGATGCGGGAGAATACGATGATTTTGGAGCAACTGACCGACGCGACCCGCGGTTTGTTGGAGGAGCGGCGAGATGTGTTCATGCAGTCGCTCGACATTCTAATCCGCGAGGAAGTGCTCTCCGGCGACCAGTTCCGGGAGCTGCTCACTCAAGCGCAGGAGAAAGCCGGCGAAGCGGTTATGGCATGAGCGCAGCTGCCGTGGATACGGAAAGCCCGAGGGGCTTGGACGATCTTGGTGACAAGATCGTTCGGCCTTTCTGGCTTTTTTTGTTGCGGGGGATGACGTTGTCCGCCCCTTTCCCGCGGGAGGAGCGTCACTTAACGGCAGATATGCCGTTATCCGCCCTTTCCCGCGGGAGGAGTGTCACTTAACGGCAAAAATGCCGTATCCGCCCCTCTCCCGCGGGAGGAGCGTCATATAACGGCAACTATGCCGTTATCCGCCCCTTTCCCACGGGAGGAGCGTCACTTAACGGCAGATATGCCGTTATCCGCCTCATTCCCAAAGGAGGAGCGTCACTTAACGGCAACTATGCCGTTATCCTCCCGGTCCTGCGGGAGGAGCGTCACTTAACGGCAAATATGCCGTTATCCTCCCGGTCCTGCGGGAGGAGCGTCACTTAACGGCAAATATGCCGTTATCCGCCCCGCTCCCAAGGGAGAAGCGTCACTTAACGGCAAAAATGCCGTTATCCGCTGGGCTTACTTTAGGTTACTCAACACAAGTTACTCTAAGGCAAAAAACAGGCTATTAACCACACGATATCATCCCGCCATATGGCACATTAAGGCCAAATATGGCCTTGGAATGAGAGAAGGAAGAAGCTCGAGGTGCATTAAGGCCAGATATGGCCTTAGATTGTGCGAAGGAAGAGGAGCGAGGTGCATTAAGGCCAGATATGGCCTTAGTTTGAGGGAAGGAGGAGGAGGCGAGGCGCAATAAGGCAAGATATGGCCTTAGATCGAGAGAAGGAGGAGGCCCCAGGCCCGGGCCTCCCCAGGCGCCCCCTTGGCGGCTCAATATTTCACCCTAACCAGCAGCCCCATCTTCCAATCGCTTCAGGTTGCGGGCGAGTCCGCGGTTAAGCCAAACCATGACGGCGTTCAGCAACAATACCCCCATCGTCATATAGAAGACGTAGCGGATGTCGTATGCTGCAGCGACCGCTCCGCCCAAGAGCGGGCCGATCAGGCTGCCGAGGAACATCGCCGACGAGTTGTAGCCGAACGCTTGCGCTTGAATGTGCCTGGGCGCCAGCTTCTTGACCAGCACGTTAAGTGACGGTAACATGCCGCCGACGAACAAGCCAAGAAAGAAGCGGGCAACAATCAGCACGACGATATTGTCGGTCAACGCCTGCGGCAAAAATGTGAGCGCGGACATGACAAGTGAGAACATGATGATTTTTCGCTGTCCGAGCCTATCGCTATAGCGCCCCAACACCGGCGACCCAATCAAGTTGGCGATGCCCGCAACGGACACGACCAATCCGGCAAAAAACTCGAGGTGGATGCCGTGGTAAAGCATCTTTGTATAAACAGTCAAAATCGGTTGGATCGACATCATCCCCAACTGTGTGACCATCGTCGCCACGAACACCGGGATCAGCGGCAGCAGCAGCTTGAGGTTGTCAGTTGCGGGCTTCCTCGTCCTGTCCCCGCTCCCCTTTATCCGAGCCCCGCTAGGCGCTTCCTTCACGAACATCATCACCACGATACTTGAGGCAAGCAGCATGATCCCGGTGATAATAAATACGCTGCGAAAGCCGAACGCTTCGGCCAACAAGCCGCCGGCGAGCGGGCCGATCAAGCTTCCCGCCATCTGACCGGTTTGCAGCATTCCGAGCGCTTTGCCGGCATGCTCATCAGGGGTGACCGACGCCTGCAAGGAGATCGACATGGAGATGAAGCCGGAGAACACTCCGTTGATCAGACGCAGCACAAGCAGTTGCCAAGCTGCACCGACGAAACCCATCAAGATAGTCATGATACCCATACCAATCGATGCCCTGAGTAGCATCACTTTGCGTCCGTGTTTATCGGCGAAGGCGCCCCATACCGGCTGAAATATAACCGCCGTCAACGATTGCGCGGCGAAAATCCAGCCCGACCACAAGACGACGCCGGTCGTGCTGTTTACTCCGAGTTCCTCGATGTAAAGCGGCAAAAACGGCAAAATCAGGCTGACGCCCGCCACAGCAATAAAATTCGCTGTCCACAATATCCATAACGTTCGTTTCCACTGCACTTAGGCTGCAACCTCATTTTTCACATTTGTGTGGATCATTTTTCTTTCATAGTACACGGTTTGCCACAGAAAGAAAACTTTATTGCGGGCGTCCAAATTGGAGTATAATGGATGTATGGTTAGGTAACGTGGATATAAGGGGGTATTCAAATGGCTATGCAATGTTTTTCCGCCGATTCGCGGCCGCTTGCACAGATGGAATGGGCGACCAGCCGACCTAGTTTTTCGTTCGGAGGCTACTTCGACCCGGTCAATACAAGCTTTGGCGTCATGCGGGTGTGCAATGACGATGAGATCGCCGCGGGCAAAGGGTTCGGACCGCACCCGCACAGCGATATGGAGATCGTTACAGTTGTGTTGAGTGGAGCGATTCGCCACCAAGATAACTTGGGGAATGACGTCGTTACCACTACCGGCGAAGTGCAGCGGATGACAGCGGGCACCGGAGTGATTCATGCCGAGTACAACGCATCGGACACCGAGCCGCTCCAATCGTTGCAGCTATGGTTCATGCCGAGCGAGCGCGGGCTTAAGCCGTCGTTCGAATCTATCGCTTACGACGCTGCGGGGATGGCCAATACACTGCTTCCGATTGTTTCACAGCAAGGTTCGTCGCAGGTGGCATCCATTCATCAGGACATGACAATCTATTTGAGTAAGCTGGATGCTGGCAAGGAGCTGCTGTTTCGGCAGGGACCGGGTCGGCGAGTCTTCATGTTCGTCATTGAAGGGAAGTTGTCGGTGAATGGCCAAATTATGGAGCGGCGGGATACCGCGAGAATGGAAGCGGAGCCGAAAGTGGCGCTGAAAGCGGACGAAGCCGCCTGGTTTATGCTAGTCGATCTGCCCTAGGAGGTGCACAAGATGGCAGCTATACGGAAAGAAACGTTGTTGATCAAACATGCGGTAGGTGGCCGAACGTTCATCGATACGGCGAAAACCCCTATCTCCTACAAGGCGGAGACGGTTCACGCGATGAATGGGCAGAAGGGCTGCAAATTTGTTGTGGATAATGTCCCCGATGAGCTGGGTCGGGAAATTTTAGTCTGGAAAGAGGAACTGAACGTCTTCTTGTTTCGCGATTATGAGAATGCGCCGACCCGCAAATTATGGTTCTATGTATTGAACGGCCCGGTGGAATACGATGCGGCCAACCGCCGACTATCGATTATGGCGCAATCGAGCATCGAGTATGTGCCGGATCATTTTCATCCGTAGAAGGGAAGGAATTTCGAAATGTACGAGCGGAAAGAGCTTCAAGGATACGGTGAAATCGTAGAACGGGTTCGCCAATTTTGCCTCTCTTTGGAGAATACGAGCGAGAGGCCAAGCCACGGGGCGCCGACTTTTTTCGTGAATGGCAAAAAGTCTTTCGTCATGTATCACAACAATCACCATGGGGACGGAAGAGTGGCATTGTGGTGCGCCGCTCCTGCCGGTGTACAGTCGATGCTGGTCGAGACGTGGCCGGAGCTTTATTTCGTCCCCCCGTACATGGGTCACTTGGGTTGGGTTGGGATTCGCCTTGATCGCAATCCGGACTGGTCGGAGATTGCTAGGGTGATCGGCGAAGCTTACGAAACGAGGGCGGCGAAGACGGGGGTCAAGAGGAAGGCGGCTAAATCCCCCCAATAGGAGCAAGGAAACAAGGACAAGAATTCATTGCCGGAACAGTTGAGTTCAGCTATAATTTATTATAGTCAACATGTTAGCGTTTACACAAATATTTTCAGGGGGATGGAAAATGGGGAAAAAGAGACAGTTGATGTTGGCAGCGGTTGCATCGCTTTTCTTGCTTGCAGGATGCGGCGGCACGCAATCGACAGGAACGGGGGCAACAACGCCCTCCGGAGATACCGGTAAAACCGCTAAGACGGAACAGCCCAACTCCAAGACGGAGCAACCCAAAGCGCCCGTGACGCTAAAAGTGCAATTTATACCGGCATATGACCAAATTTTTGAGAAATTTGTCGAACCGGTCATGAAACAGAAGCTTCCCTATATCACGCTTGAACATTTGCCGCAAAACCCGAAAATTGCCGATTTGGTGGCGACCGGCGTCATCCCGGACATTACCCAACCCAATTCGACACTGACCGATGTGATCGATCTTCAATTGCCGATGGACCTGACCGCCCTGGTGAAGAAGACGAATTTTGATCTGAAGCGAATTGACCCGGTATTGATTGAAAATATTCGCGCTTACAGCACGAAGAACGAACTGCTCGCTCTGCCTTCGGACCGCAGCTCGGTCGTGTTAATGTACAATAAGGACCTTTTCGATAAATTTGCCGTGCCCTACCCGAAAGACAACATGTCGTGGGACGATGCGATCGACTTGACCCGCAAAATCAGCCGCACAGACGCCGGTGTGCAATATCACGGCTTGCATCCGAACAATACGCGATTTTTGCGTTCCGAGTTGGGCCTGAGGTTCTTTGATGCCAACGGCAAAGCGGTCGTCACCTCTGCGGAATGGCAGAAAGCCGCCGGCGTCTGGAAAGCGATTTACGATGTGCCGGGCAACTCGGCCAAAGGCGCGATCCGCGATCTGTTCACCAAGGATAAGACGATGGGGATGATATTAAGCAACGCATCGTTCCTGATCCGCGATCCGATTCCCGGGTTCAATTGGGATTTGGTGACAACGCCGGCGTTTGACAACAAGAAGACGCCTGACCAACTGGGCGCGATGTTCTCGATTTCCCGGTCGAGCAAGAATGCGGATGCCGCTTTTGAAGTGCTGAACTTGTACTACTCCGATGAAGTACAGTCGGCTATCGAGCGCGACGCGTACGTTGTGACGACGCTCGTTAACCCCGAAGTACAGAAGCAATTCGGCGTGAACATCGCAGGTTCATCCAAGTTGAATTTGGCTGCCAACTTCAAGGGCAATCCGGCGACGAAAATCGTCGATGTGAACGAAGATATCGGCAATAAGTCGATCAACGCCGCGTTCAACGATATCGCCGAAGGCAATAAGGATATTAACACTGCGTTGCGTGACGCGGCGAAGGACATGGAGCAGCAGTTGGCTGAGAAGAAAGCTCAGTGAGCGGATAGAGATCTTATCATAATGTAAAGGCGGACGGGAATGCGGATCAATTTACGCGTCCCGCCCGCTTTTTGTTTGCGGTGCGCGATCGGCAGGGGTTTCCATCAACCCGAGCTTCCTGGCGACGAACGGCGTTGTACCTGCCTGAACAATAAGGGTGATCAAGATCGCCAAGAATACGACGGAGGAAATCAGCTTGCCTTCCGCAAGCCCCTGCCCGGCGACAATGCCGGCCAAGGCGGCGGCGATGACTCCGGTCTCCCGTGTCCAAAAGAAGAAGGCGACCTCCCGACCCGTCCAACGCGCTTTGACGTCGGGGAGCAAGCTGGACAGCACGGTCAACGGACGGGCGACGAAGATGAAGATCAGCGCGACGAGGAGGCCGGGCAGCAAGTACGTCTTCAACGCCGCGAAGTCGACCTGGCTGCCGAGCAAGATGAAGATCAACATCCGCAGCTTCAAGCCGACTGCATCGATAAACTGATGAGCGGCATGCTCCTCCTTCGGTAGGATCGTCAGCCTGAACGAGCGGGCGTTGCCGACTGTCACACCGGCGGCGAAGACGGCCATAAACCCGCTGGCGCCGATCTCTTCGGCGACTAAATATGAGGCGAGCACGGTGATGACGACGACCATCGGGGTGAATTCGCGCAGCAGACCGCGGTCATTCTCCGAGATGAGAAACGCTGCGATCAGCCCGATCACCACTCCGACCGCAATGCCGCCGATGGATAAACGAATGAATTGCCAACCGATATCGTACCAAGTCAACGCCGCCTGAGCGCTGAGCAAGCCGAGTACGACAGTCGTCATGATCGCACCGGTGGCATCCGTAAAGGCGGATTCGCTGATGACGGTTTCGGCGACCTTTTTACGAATCGGATATTTCTGAAATAAGGGAACGAGAGCGGCCGGGTCGGTGGAGGCGATGATCGCACCGATCAACAGCGCTGGCAGGAACGGGATGTGGAAGATCCACATGGACGCCACTCCGACAACCGTCGCCGTCACCACGACACCGAGCGTGGACAGCAGTGTCACTGTGCGCCAAACGTGCTTGAGGACCCCGAAGCTCGTCACCATACCTCCATGGAAAATGATAAAACTCGCACCGAACAGCAGAATAAGCTGGTTGGCCGTTGTCCCGGCTTCGACATGGATCCACGACAATGCGGCGGGCCCGAGAACAATTCCGATGAGAATGAAGATGACAACATCGGGCAGGCGCAATTTTTCCGCCAATTTGCCTCCAAGCGTTCCACTGATAAAAATAATAAGCAATGACATCAAATAGTGATTGGCCAGTGTGACCGATTCCGAGTGCATGAGTTGTCCGTCCTTCCAAATTTTAGCAGTCCGAAAATGCAAAAAGAGAAGCCTTGTGACAGACTCCTCCCCAAAACAAGCTTTGTATGAAATTGGATATATCTTACCACGATCGCATGGCATGGTCAATGAGGGGGGATTTGTGGGGGGATTTGCGCCGGGGGTATATTAGAACTTGAGGTCCCCGCAAAGTACCTAACTCGGCTTCGAAGCTTGACTCCACTTTGTGGGGTTATTTTGGTATGCTATGGTTGAGGGATGGAATCCCAATTCAGATCGGAGGGTGACTTGCCCATGCGAGCCAATATGACTACGATTCGCGAAGTTCACACCAAAGTCGGACAGAGTGTAACGATCGGCGGATGGTTGTATAATAAACGTTCAAGCGGAAAGATTCATTTCCTTCAGCTCCGCGACGGCAGCGGGTTTATTCAAGCGGTAGTAGTGAAAAATGAAGTGCCTGAAGCGGTCTGGGAAGCGGCTGGAAGCTTGACTCAGGAAAGCTCGCTCTATGTGACCGGGTCGATTCGTCAAGACACACGCAGTGCAGGCGGCTACGAGATGAGCGTGGAGTCTGTCGAAGTAATCCAGTTGGCGGTTGATTATCCGATTACGCCCAAGGAGCATGGAGTCGATTATTTGCTCGATCATCGGCATTTGTGGCTAAGGTCGCCTAGGCAGCGCGCCATACTCGTCATTCGGGCGCAAATTATTCGGGCGATTCGGCAGTTTTTCGACGAGCGGGGATTTACTTTGGTCGATCCGCCGATTTTGACGCCTTCATCGTGTGAAGGGACGACGAATCTTTTTCATACGAAATATTTCGACGAAGACGCGTACTTGACGCAGAGTGGACAGCTGTACATGGAAGCGGCGGCGATGGCGCTTGGACGGGTGTACTCGTTCGGTCCAACGTTTCGCGCCGAGAAGTCGAAGACGCGCCGCCACTTGATCGAGTTTTGGATGATCGAGCCGGAGATGGCGTTCGTCGATCACGAAGAAAGCCTGCGCATCCAGGAGCAATTCGTGGAGCATATTGTCAAATCGGTTCTGGCGCATTGTCGCGCGGAATTGGAGACGCTGGGCCGCGATGTCAGCAGACTGGAGAAGGTGGAGTCGCCTTTCCCACGGTTGTCCTATGACGAGGCGGTGAAGTATTTGCAGGACAACGGGCATGAATTCGCTTGGGGCGAAGATTTCGGGGCGCCACATGAGACGGCGATCGCCGAGAAATACGACAAGCCGGTGTTTATCACGCAGTATCCCGCGGAGATCAAGGCGTTCTATATGAAGCCGAACCCTGAGAGACCGGAAGTGGTGCTGTGCGCCGATTTGATCGCGCCGGAAGGATACGGGGAGATGATCGGCGGCAGTCAGCGGATCGACGATCCGGAGTTGCTGGAGCAGCGGTTTGCCAGCCATCATTTGTCGAAGGAAGCGTATCAGTGGTATTTGGACTTGCGCCGTTACGGTACGGTGCCGCATTCGGGCTTCGGGCTCGGGCTGGAGCGAACGGTGGCATGGATTTGCG
Organism: Paenibacillaceae bacterium; assembly: GCA_020697475.1. Taxonomy (GTDB): domain Bacteria; phylum Bacillota; class Bacilli; order Paenibacillales; family NBRC-103111; genus JAJFMO01. The sequence continues at coordinate 9,214 of JAJFMO010000074.1, forward strand.
GGCTCGAGCACGTGCGGGAGACGATACCTTTTCCCCGGTTGCTCAATCGGTTGTATCCATAAGAGGTTGGCTTAGGTAGTGGTTTCAGGGATGGGAAGGGGAAACGCAAGATGAACGATTACGATAAACTGTTGTTGCAGCACGCGTTGGCTGCCGGAATGGGCGAAGGGACGGCCGCGGTGCCGGTGCTGTTACTTAAACACTATCGCGGGTTGAAGCTGTCCGACGGCGAGGCGATGCTGCTCGTGCATTTGCTTTCGTTTACGGAGAAGGAGCACAAGCCGTTTCCGACGATTGAAGAAATTCAATTGCGGATGTCGGCTCCGGCAGATAAGGTGGTAGCGGCGTTGCAGAAGCTGGTGAAGAACGGATTCGTTCTGATTGATGAGGGGACGGATCCACTGTCGGGGAAGAAGTTTGAGCGCTATAACTTGGCGCCGTTATACGAGAAACTGGCGGAGCGAGCGGCGGCGGAGTTGGAGGGCGACTTGCCTGTGCGTCCGGTAACGCTGAGTCCGGGCAAGGACGATCTGTACTCCGCGTTCGAGCAGGAGT
>JAJFMO010000075.1 GCA_020697475.1 Paenibacillaceae bacterium
GACGAATACAAGAAACGGTATCCGAAGTTTCAAGTGGTGAAGGAAGCGGACGCAGGCATTGCCGAGCATCCGCTCGAAGCCGTTAGAAAGCTGGGAAAGCTTCAGTTTATTCCCGAAGCGATGGATTTCTTCGGGGCGGAGAGTGCACCTGCGGCTATCGCCTCCCAAATCGTGGGCGACGCAGAACTGCGCATCCCCTACTGCTTCAGCTTCGCCAAGCCTGCCTTCCACGGCTCCGAGGTGCTTTGGCATCAGGATCAGATGCTGTGGCCCATATGGACGCCGACCGTGACGACATGTTGGGTGGCTATCGATGAATGCACGACAACGAACGGATGTCTGCAGTTTGTCAGAGGAAGCCATCGGGAAGGGATTATCGGGCATATCAAGGACGAAGGGGGGACGGAGCATTATATTCCGAAGGATCAGGTGCCCGCTGAGCGCGTTGTCGATATGCTGATGCAACCGGGAGACGCCGTCTTCTTCAACGCGATGGCGTGGCATCACAGCGATCCGAACCGATCCGCCAAACGCAGACTGTCTTTCTCCGCAGTCTATGGTTCGGAACGGGAGTTTCGACTGGCTGTCCATAACGCCCGCTGGTACAACATTCGCCGTGAGATCAACCTCAACGTGAAGGCGGATGACGGCGCTTGGAATAACCCGTTGATCCGGGTCAATCGCTCTATGTAACGCCCGAACATGGGCCGGTAGTGGCTCGCTGGACATATTCCACAGGAATGACCATATCCGTATAGGGTCCGGCTTGGGGATGGCGAAAGCGGTAAACGAGCGCGCTCACCGCTTGTCTTCCTGGCTCCGGTACGTCCTCTCTCCGTCGACTCTTCCATCCAGGAATAGACTGGCTTCCAGCGCTTCCTCGTCATCACCTGTACGAAAGACCTTAAATAGTTAACTATATTTATCAACGGCTTAACTGAAGTTGCCGGCAAGCAATGTGGCAATTTTGCATAGGAATGGTACAAGAACGCGCATACTGCCGGCGGCTGGATTGCGCTAAAATAAGCTTGATACTGAATTAAACTTAGTTAATCAAATCTGGCAAATCTGAGCATGAGGCTGAGGTTGTTCGTCGTGAGGGTGATTCTTATTAAGAGAAGAGGGTGATGTCTGTGGGAAAACGGTCTCAATTGCTGCTTATGTTGGCCGTAGGGATATTGCTGATCTTTGCCGCTGGATGCAATAACGACGGAGCGCAAGGGAACGAATCCGCTGCAAGCGGGAAGGCACAGGAGACGAATGTCTCGAAGACAATTCCGCCGCAGCCTGTCGAATTAAGCATCTATGTAGCTCCCGGACACGTCAATGACGCGGATTTTCAATTGTTGTTTACCGAACCTCTGAAGAAGAAGTACCCTTACATCACCTTAAAAGCGGTACGACCAGGCAAAGGAACGCAAATTGAGGACCTGGTCAACACCAACCAAACTCCCGATCTGATCTACACGTGGAACGGGATGCTGGCTCCTTTCATTACCCTTGATTTGGTCATGGATCAGACGCCATTGATTAAAGCCCACCGTATGGATTTGTCCCGTTTCGACAAGCAGATCGTGGATACCGTCACGTATGATAAGGGATTGTTGGCCATCCCCTACACATCGCAATTTTACGCCACTTATTACAATAAAGATATTTTTGATAAATTCGGCGTTCCCTACCCGAAGGACGGGATGTTCTGGGATGAGGCGATCGAGCTGTCCAAACGCTTGACCAGAACGGAGAGCGGGGTGCAATACAGAGGTTTGTTCGTAGGGGACATTCTGAAGATGGCTGAGACCAAATCATTGGCCAAGGTCGATCCCACGGGGAAGAAAGCGAGTGTGAACACTGACGGCTGGCGTCAAATGTTTGAATTGGTTCACCAAATTTACACCCTTCCCGGCAATAGCGTGCCTGATATCGCCCGAGCGCAGATCGCCAATTATTTTATGAAGGATAAGTTTGTGGCAATGGCGCCTTTCTATAATATTCTTCCCCAGCTGAATGAACTGCCGCCCGGCAGCCTGAACTGGGATATCGTTCAATTCCCCAGCTATCGGGAGACGCCGAATACGTATCAGGCGGTCAACGAGCATATTATCTTTGTCGCCAAATCAAGCAAATACAAAGACGACGCCTTTAAGGTGCTGCAAACGGTCACCGATGATGACGTTCAGCTCCTTGCAGCCAAACAAACTGGGAGGCTGACTCCGCTGACGAAGAGCGATATCCGCAGTGCGCTGGGCGATTATCCCGCTCTGAAAGGCAGGAATTACCAAGGCATCCTGAAAAGCAAGTTTGCGCCGGCGCCGAAGCTGTCGGATTACGAAGCGGATACGAATGGAATCGTCAACACGGCGTTCGCCGACTACTTAAACGGCAACAATGACGTCAACACGGCGCTCCGCGATGCGGAAGAGAAAATCAACGCTTTCTTGTCCACCAAATGATCTAAATTGAAGAGGTGTTATTTCAATGAAAGCTATCATGCTGATGTTCGACTCGCTGAACCGACATATGCTTCCCCCTTACGGCTGCGACTGGGTGCATGCTCCGAATTTCCAGCGACTGGCCGAGCGGGCGGTTACGTTCACCAGTTGCTACTCCGGAAGCTTGCCCTGCATGCCTGCACGAAGAGAACTGCATACCGGCCGTTACAATTTTTTGCACAGAGCTTGGGGACCATTGGAACCTTATGACGATTCCATGCCGGAGCTTCTTAAACAACATGGCGTATATACCCACCTGATCACGGATCATCATCATTATTTTGAGGACGGAGGAGGTACTTACCATCCCCGATACACTACTTGGGAATTTGTCCGCGGTCAAGAGTATGATGCCTGGAAGGGAGAGGTGCTGGATCCGGACGTGCCGGAATTGCTGGGGGCGCAGAACATCAACAGGAAGCGGCAATACTGGGTCAACCGCAAATATATGGCTAACGAGGAAGAGCATACGCAAGTGCAAACGTTCCAGCTGGGAATGGAATTTCTTCGGAAAAATCATAACCAAGATCATTGGTTTTTGCAGTTGGAGGCGTTTGATCCGCACGAGCCGTTCTTCGCACCGCAAAGATTCCGAGACTTATATCCGAACGAGTATGACGGCCCCCATTACGACTGGCCCAAATACGGGCGAGCCGACGATGATGAGCACGAGCTGCAGCATATCCGCTACCAATATGCGGCCCTGGTCAGTATGTGTGACGAGCAATTGGGCAAAGTGCTGGATCTGATGGACGAATGCCGGCTTTGGGACGATACGATGCTGATTGTGAACACGGATCACGGCTTCTTTCTCGGCGAGAAAGGCTGGCGAGGGAAGATGGTCATGCCGTTCTACAACGAGCTCGTTCACATTCCATTATTTATTTGGGATCCCCGTACCGGCAAACGGAACGAACGCAACGATTGCCTCGTTCAGACGGTCGACCTTGCGCCTACGCTACTGGATTATTTTCAAGTGGAAATTCCGGCGGATGCTGCAGGCAAGCCTTTGAAGCGGGTCATCTCCCACGGGGAACCGGTGAGGGAAGCGGGATTGTTCGGGATGTTCGGCGATTATGTGAACTGCACCGACGGCCGCTATGTGTACATGCGCGCACCGGTTGCCGCGAACGAGCCGCTGTTCAATTATACCGTTATGGCGACGCATATCCGCAATCGCTTCACGATCGAGGAGCTGCGCAACACTCAAATCAGCCCCGGCTTTGTGAACACGAAAGGCTGCCCGGTGATGAAAGTCAAATCGTTGTCAGGGCGCAAGAAGTTCAAGACCGTGCTGTTTGACCTCGAACAGGATCCCGAACAGGAGTCCCCGATCGACGATCAGGCTGCTGAACAACGCATGATCCGGTTGATGATCCAGCTTATGAAGGAGAACGACGCCCCGTCGGAGCAGTACGAAAGATTAGGGTTAACCGAGTATTTGTCAAAATGATATCGAAGAGGAGCCGGTTGTGATCGTCCATTAGAACCAAATGAGAGAGGAGCCCGGCAATGAAAAGAGGTTATTTGACTTTCATCTGTTTGTTGGTGATGTTCTCTTTGACAATCTCCCTAGCAGCCTGCGGCACCGATACAGAAGGCGAAAGTGCGCCAAAAGCAACGAACGCGGATACGCCTACAGCAACTTCGACGGTGATTCCGCCGACCAACTTATCGATTTACACCCAGGTTCCGATCACAGATACCGATTTCCAGTTGCTGTTTGTCGAACCGATGAAAGCCAAATATCCGCAAATCAACCTGACTTTGGTTCGCCCGGCCAAAGGCAGTCAAATTCAGGATCTGATTACAGCAGGCACGACTCCGGATCTCATCATTTCCTGGAACTTGGGGATAGGGGAATTTTATGAATACGATCTGATCTATGACCATACCCCGCTTATGAAGAGCAACCAATTCGATATAAAGCGTTTTGAAAAAAATGTCACCGATACGGTTTCCGATGAAAAGGGCGTGTACGCGATCCCGTTTGCCGTACAGCTTTATGCGCAGTATTACAATAAGGACATTTTCGATAAGTTCGGCGTGGCTTATCCGCGCGACGGGATGACTTGGGACGACACGATTGAGTTGGCCCGCAAAGTGACAAGAACGGATGGGGAAGTCCAATATCGCGGATTGGATACAGGCCACATCAACCGAATAAAATTGGCTATGTCGATCGCCGATGTGGATGCGAAAACTGAAAAGGCGAGTGTCAATAATGACAAATGGAAGGCTGCGTTTCAACTTCTCGCCAAAATCTATTCGATTCCCGGCAATACACCCAGCGATGTCTCCAGCAACGGTTTCCGGGCTGATTTTTACACAAAAAAAGTCGTCGCCATGTTGCCGGCCTGGAACATCTTGTCCGAATTGGCCGATTTGCCGCCCAACAGCTTGAATTGGGATCTCGCCCAGTTCCCGTTCTTTAAGGAGTCTCCGAACCTGTTCGCCGCGGTGGATACACACGTGCTGTTCGTCACGAAATCGAGCAAAAACAAAGAAGCGGCGTTCAAAGTCATCCAGACGTTGACGTCCGACGAAGTGCAACTGCTGTCCGCAAAGCAAACCGGCCGTCTCACCCCATTGGTGAAGGATGAGATCAGGGGAGCGCTAAAGGATTACCCGATCGTGAAGGGTAAAAACATTCAAGGAGTGTTGAAAAGCCACGCCGCTCCGGCTCCTCATTACTCGAAATTTGAGCAACCGACTCAAAAGTTCAACCTGGAAGCATTTAAAGAATATTTCATCCAGAATAAAGATTTGAATACAGCTTTAAGGGAACTGGAAGAAAAGATCAACAGCTTTATTGAAGCCAATAAATAATAACTGTGAATAGAGGGGAGAGATTTGAATGGAGACAGTCAAACTATTTAGCCGGGATCAAATCGCGCAATATCATGAGGACGGGTTTGTCGTCTACAAAGGTCTCTTTAATTCAGGGCAGCTCAAGGAAATTGAAGCCGGATTGACCGATGTGGCTACACGGCGTCAGGAGTATCCGAAAGGAAAGTTCATTATGGAGGATTTAACGGAAGAAGAAATCAACCAACTTCCCCCACTCGCATCCGTTCGCAAAATTAACCAGCTTCAATCCGAGCCTTGGGCGATGAATTTTTGGGGTGCTCCATCCAAAGCAAGACAACTTTGCGCCGAGTTGACGGGGAAGGACGATTTATTAATGATGGGGTTGTTTGTCTTCGCCAAACCGGCCAAACACGGTTCGAGTACACCTTGGCACCAGGATCAGTCGTTATGGCAATTTTTCGCCCCCGAATCGATCAGCTGCTGGACAGCGATTGACCCGTGCACGGAAGAGAACGGTTATTTGCAGTTTTATCGAGCCGGGCACAAGGAAGGATTAATCCCGCACATTTTTCCCAAAGGTGCGCCGCACTTATATATTGAGGAAGAAAAGCTGGATCCGGCGAGAATTGTCGCCGTTCCGATGGAGCCCGGCGATGCGGTGTTCTTCAACGGATTGACTCCTCATTTCAGCGAAATCAACCGCTCGGAAGTTAGAAGAATAGGCATGCCTTGCGTTTATGGATCCGAGTCTGAGTTCAGGATGGCGCTCGCCAATTCTCAGTGGCTCAAACAGCGGTTGGCTCACAATTTGCGGCATATCATTGACGAGGAGTTCATTACAAGCAGGCAGAAAGAGTTCGGACATTAGAATAATAAAAAAATGAGGAGTGATCCCTATGACAAACCTGACAAAACTGTTGACGAGAGAACAGATCGAGCAATATCACGAGGATGGCTTTTTGCTTGTTAAAGGCTTGTTTGATGCAGAAAAGCTGGCGGCGATCGACCGATGGCTGAACGACATTGCCGCACGGAGGAGCGAATATGCTCCAGGCAAGTTCGTGATGGAGAAACTATCGGACGAAGAGATGCGGAAGCTGCCGCCTCTTGGCTCTGTGCGGAAAATCAACATGCTCTCAAACGATGAGGGGGCATTGGAGTTTTTTGGACCGGATTCCGAGGCTTCCCTGATGTGTGCAGAGCTAACGGACTGCACCGACCAGCTTCTGATTTTTTTATCCGCCTTTGCCAAGCCGGCCTTGCACGGATCCTCGACTCCCTGGCATCAGGATCAGGCGTTGTGGAATTTTTATTGCCCCAATTTCCTCAGCTGCTGGGTGGCGCTGGATCCATGCACCAAGGAAAACGGATATCTGCAATTTTACCGCGGCGGCCATAAGGAAGGCATGATTCCGCATACGGTTCATGAAGGGGCGCCCCATCTGTATATCCCGGAACAGCTTCTGGATAAATCGCGTATCGTTGCCGTGCCGATGGATGCGGGAGATGCGGTGTTTTTTGGCGGAGTCATCCCGCACTTCAGCGAGCCGAACCGTTCGCCGCAGCGAAGGGTGGGTATCCCGGCAGTATACGGCTCTGAAGCCGAGCTCAAGCAGGCTGTCGACCTTGCACGCTGGATCCGGATTCGGGAGACGCACAAGCTGAATTATCTTGTAGAAGAGAAGTTTCTGAATTCGCGCGACCGGATGTCCCCGCATTGAATGGAAAGCAGAAAGGTCAGTGGTCCATATGATACATCCTGTTATTAAGCATATTTCTCCATCCGGGGAGGAAGTTGCGGCACATTCTGACATTGAGATTCAGTTTGACGTGCGGATGGATCGTTCTTCGGTCGAAACGATTCGGGTGACGAGGAACGGTTGGGACGGAGGTCCGACTACCGGCGAAGCGATTTCGGGGAAATGGTCGAGCATCGATGAACAGACGTTTACGTTCCGCCCGGATGAACGCTTTGAGCCCGGTTCTTACGTTGCGGTTCAACTGAATTCATCCGTGCGGAGTGTGGAAGGTTTATCGTTGAAGCATGAGTTTCCGCTGCACTTCTTTCTGGTTGATGACGGGAAGAGCTACGGCAGCAAAGAGATCCTTCTGCCTTGCATCAAGGCAACCAACAGAGGCAAACATAGTATTCCCATGCATTTGACTCTTCCGGAACGCGGGCAAAACCATCGTGTGATGTTCTGGGTGCACGGGGGAGGCTGGGAAGGAGGATCACCGGAAAAGTCACACGTGGGTCCGGGAAAGGACGCTCAGTTTCTGGCGAACCATCTTGGCATTGCTGTTGTCAGTATCGCTTATCGCTGCAAAGGCTCGTCCGGAACGTTCGCACTTGCGATGGAAGATGTGATGGACGCGATGCAGTACGTCCGGGAGCATGCGGCGGAGTATGGGTTGGACGTTCGCGGCAATTGTATGTCCGGAAGCTCGGCAGGCGCTCCCTTGTCGGCTTTGGCTGCACAGAAAAGTCCGGATACCGACGTTTACATCGGCATCAACGGAATTTATAATTTTGCCGGCATCGATCGCTTGAAAGGGTACGAGAACCACAAGCATTACTCCTATAAATTGCATGAGCCCAGCCCGGAGAGCAACTCGGCGGTTTGCAATATATGCGATCACCCGCCGGATACGCTGCTGTTGCACGGCACGGTCGATCAAGTCGTCAACCACAAGCTGAGCGTGGAGTTTGGCGAGGCGATTCGCCGGATGGGCGGCAAAGCCAAAGTTCTATTGTACGAGGGAGAAGGACACACATTCGCGAGAAAAGGAAGACGGATGTATATCCCTTGCTTATACGAGGTCAAAGAACATCTGCGTAAAGCTTGGGATCTCCAGTAAGTGCCAGCAGCCATGATGGAATATTCGATGATTTCCCGGCGTAAAATGCCGGGTTATTTATCGAGATGGTAATAGCTGCAAAAACTCTGGAACCAGCCGATATCGTGTTGTTCAACGATGCCGGGTGGGGGAGGAATGAGCGCAAACACAAAAATCGAATGGGCCTCGAAGACATGGAATCCCTTGCGCGGCTGCACGAAAGTATCCGAGGGGTGCAAGAATTGCTACTCCATTCGGCGGCGGTTGAAGAGATCAATCGCCGGCAGCAGTAACGGTACGCTAGGAAGAACTATCGGGAGAGGGTGCAGTATCGGTGAAACTTTTCTATCGTCGGATGGTGACATGTGTGCCTATTGGGACGATACGAGAAAGCGCTACGACATCTTGATTGTACATCCTTATACAGCCATGAGAGACTTCATGACCGATTGATGCCGGGTTGTTGGTACCGTGAATGCCATAATGAGGCCTTGATAAACCCATCCAAAACGCACCGAATGGACCACCTGGATTCGGCTGCTTGTTAACTATGTTGTATTCACCGGCAGGGGTGTGGGTAAGCATCCTACCTATCCCAACGGGAAAAGCTTTCTCAACACGATTGCCACTTAGCAGATAGAGCCTTCGATCTGAAAGATCGACAATTATACGGTACAAAGGCAAGTCGAACCACACTCCTTTAGGTTAATGTATTCAAATTTTGTGCAAAAGTGAGGTCGTGAAAATGAGTGACAAAATCCGGTACCGTGTTTTTTGGCAAAGAACCGGTCGCAGTGGAAACGATCAATGATATCAGCCGGGATGAATCCAGTTATTTTCCGCTGTGATCGGAAACCGCCACATTTGCCGGTAGGCCAGCGCTGTCGCCCCCTTCTGATTCTTGAAATTGTTTGAATCAGCATGCCTTTGGCTTCGGTGACCCGTTTTAGCATGGGGTAAAACCGATGCACCGCCGACCGGACCGCTCTATGGATCGGATGCCGACAATCCAAGGTGAAGGAATTGGGAATGGCCCAAGAATTGAGCGATGAACTGAAGAAACATTTTGCTGAAAAAAATTCGGTCAAAGTGAAGTCGTCCGAAATCGGAGTGAGAACGGAGTTTTATGCCGCTGCCAACAAGCTGAGCTCAAGGAATAAGTCCTCTGACCAACAGGTCAGGGGACTTTCTATTCCAGCAAATCGCCACATTTTTTTGGAAGATTGACAAAGAATTAACAATTAAGTACGCTTACAATGGTTTAATATGGCTAATTTAGAGGAGGAAATAATGAGAAACAAACATTTCGGACTCGTTGTTATGTTGTTGTTGGCAACATGTTTTACAGCCGCTTGCAGTGGAAGCGGAGGAACCGGCGCTGCCACGGCGAATGCAGGCTCAGTCAAATCCGGGGATGACGCCAAGCCCCACGAACCTGTCGCTCTCACCTTTTTCATGAATTCCGCGGGCATGTCCGATGACGAATTCAATCGCTATGTGCTCGATACCGTATCCAAGAAGTATCCTTACATAACGTTGAATGTGCTGCGCCCCACGGCTGGCAACAAGATCGAGGATCTGATTGCCGCGGGTACATTCCCGGATATTATG
>JAJFMO010000576.1 GCA_020697475.1 Paenibacillaceae bacterium
TTATCCGCATAATAGGGAACGTCCTTGCCGATCGAAGCTCGGATCGAGGTTCCCTTCAGCGATGGGCTGTATCCCTTGCGCGCCTGCGGCAGCTGGTATTCTTCCGAACCGAGGAACGCCGCGGTCAAGAAAGCCTGATCCCGATGCTTGCTCGAACTGGCAATATCGAAGTAATAGTTCAGCAACCCGGAGCCGACCCCCGGCTTCTCCTTCATCGTCGGCATGCCGACCACGTCCCAATGGATCTGCGTATTTTTGATATAGTCCGCGTCAGGAACGAACATGCAGACGAGCATCCCCGCCCGGCCTTCCTTCCAGAACGTATCATAAGCTTTGCCGATCACGACATAGTCATTGTTCGGAATCTTGAAAAACCGCGTCAGAGTGTCAAATTGCTTTTTCCACCCGTCGCTCTGCAAACTCGCCTTGTCCGTCTTGATATCCACATAGCCTTGCGACATCTGGTTCATCAGATTGATGTGCCGGCCGATGCCGACGAACCCCGGATACTGGATGCCGCCGTCCTCACGGGACAGCTTCTGCGCCAGCTCATACGTCTGGTCCCAAGTGATCCCTGCCTTCGGGTACGCCACGCCAAACTTGTCGAAAATATCTTTATTGTAAAAAAGCGAATTCGCCCGCGATTCATACGGGAGACCGAGAATTTTACCGTTGCCGAGTTGCTTCATCTCTTCGAGCACCGACGGCTGGATTTGGCTCAGGTCGTAGTTGTACTTTTTGATCAGGTCGGAAATGTCGTTCTGCAAGTTTAAGTCGATCAACATCTCATAGATGTTGCCGCGGTGCGTTTGGATCAGGTCGATCGGTACGCCTTGGGAGATCAGATCCTGCAGGGTGACGCCTTTGCTGGGGGTGTTCATTTTAAAGGAGAAATTGGGGTATTTTTTCTGCACCGCATTGCCGTAGTACTCCATGAATTTATCCAGCGAATACCCTCCCGAGTTGATGAAAATGTTCAGCTCCACCGGCGCGCTTGCTGCTTTCGCCATCTCGGCCGCCGCGGTCTCCGCCGACTTGTCGCCCGAGCCGCCGGCGCAGGCTGATAGCAGAAGCATCAGGAGGACGGCGAGAAGTGTATACGTTTTCTTCATTGCGTAAGACACCTTCCTTCAATATTATGATTAGGTTGCCATATGTTGCTCGCACCACGATAAGATCGTCCGGATCGGGTAATGCCGCCAATCTCCGTGAGGGCACGGTTCTCCGTCGGCGTCAACTTGGATATCGCGGGCTATTCCGCCTGCTGCGCGGACAAGTTGCGCATACATTACGGCGTGTTCGCTCATTGGCAGCACCGTATCCGTCGCTGACCAGAGGAGCAGCGTGGGAGGCGGCACATCGGACCACGAACCCTGTGGAACCACCCGTTCCAGCCTGCCGATCGGATCGTACACGGCAGCCTTGGCCGCAAATTCGTCCGGATCGACGGTGCGCAGGCCGTACGCCCGGCGGATACCTTCGCTATGTGTATGAGTGTAGGCGTGGCGAAGGTTGCACAGCGGGTATACTCCGATGAGCGCAGCCACGTGGCTGCGACCGATTTTCGGTACAGCATTGATGCTGGTCATAAACCCGTTGGATGCGCCGAGCAGCAGGCAACGTTCTTTCACCGGGTAGGTACGCCGCATATGGGTGAAAAAGTCAGCGCACGCCTGGCTGCACGGCTCATTGCCATACAAGCCGTCGCCGTAATTTTGCGCTCCGCACACGATGTAACCGTCTTCAAGTAACGCCTCGATCAGCGGGCTGGAATATAGACAGTAGCCTGGCGTATCCGGTCGAAGGTATAGTCCACCATTTTGCGTGTCGACGCCAAATTGAGTTTTTGCCGTCCAATTCGCCTTCGCCGCCGTACCGTCCATCGTCCAGCCGTTGCCGTGATTGCAGATGATCCAGTGATAGGAGATACGGGCTTTCGGATCGTAGCCGGCCGGCAGCCGGACGAAGCACCAATCGTTGCCCTCCCCGCCGAAGCGGTAAATGTTGATCCGATGCTGCCCGCTCATGACACCCCTGGTTTAACCGCGCCTTCTTCCAACTTCCGCAGCAAGTCGCTCCAATCCGCCTCCAGTCGGACCAAATCAGGCTTGTCGCGGGTGGATACAGGCACATAAGTGATGATGTTATAGAGCAGGCCATTTTCCCCTTGTTGAAAATAATACTCTGCGTAATACGAGTCCCCCGGCGTGCTCTCGTTGCGATCGAGGATTACGTTGGCCTCCAACTCCAAAGATTGTGGATTGATTCGGTATAATTGCAACGTCGTCGCGGAGTTCGGAGGAATATTCCGGCATAGAAGATACACTTGACCTCCTTCGGTGAACACCTTCGGTCGGCCGATGTAATCGATGGCCTCATATTGATCGGATACGAATCGTTCGGAGATGAGGTGGAAATTTCCGTCCGTTCGATACAATCGGGTCTCGCGGTTATCTCCCCTCGCGGCGATCAGGAACCCGCCTTCGCATGGAATCAGGGAACTTTCGTTGAAGGCGAAGCGGAATTCTTCATTTAGATTTCGCACAAATTCCCAACTCGCCCCGTTGTCTCGGGTACGCAAGGCATGTACGGCGCGAATCCCGCCGGTCAATTCGGGGAACGACATCGCCAGCATCACGACCGAGCCGTCTGCCGCCCTCGCATCGTCGAACGCATAACCATAGCCGAAGCCTCCGACCTCGGGAAATTCTTGGCCGTTATCGAACGTCTTCCCGCCGTCTTGCGAACGGTATTCGCGCATTCCCAAACGTTCTTTGCTGCCGCT
>JAJFMO010000577.1 GCA_020697475.1 Paenibacillaceae bacterium
CTCGTTGTTCAGTTTTCAAAGAGCCAATGCCTCATCACCCTCAAAGCGGCGACTTGATTAATATATCACAAATGGGACGAGCATTGCAAGTCTTTTTTTTTGTGTATTTTTCACAGTGCTCTGCTCGCCCCTAAACTCGCCCCAAATATCAGCGATCGCGCATCAACGGGAACAACAGCACATCGCGAATCGACGGCGAATCGGTCAACAACATGACCAGTCGGTCGATGCCAATCCCGAGCCCGCCGGTCGGCGGCATCCCGTATTCCAACGCTCGCAGAAAATCCAAATCCATCATATGCGCCTCATCGTTGCCGTGTTCACGCTCAAGCAACTGCGCCTCAAAACGTCCCCGCTGATCGATCGGATCGTTCAATTCGGTGAACGCGTTGGCGTGCTCGCGGGCGACAATAAACAGCTCGAAACGGTCGGTGAATCGGGGATCGGCGTCATTTTTCCGGGCAAGGGGTGAGATCGCAACAGGATGGCCATAAACAAACGTCGGCTGAATCAATGTCTCTTCCACAAATGTCTCGAAAAACTGGTTGACGATATGCCCGAACGAATGCCACCGCTCGACCTGAACCTTGTGCTCCTTGGCCAACCGATGCGCTTCCTCGTCCGTCATCTGAATACTGAAATCAACTCCGGCAACTTCCTGGATCGCCTCGACCATCGACACGCGCCGAAACGGAGGCGTCAGATCGATCGACTGCCCCTGATAGCTGATTTGCGTTGTCCCCAGCACTTCCCTCGCGATATAAGCAATGACGTTCTCGGTCAAGGACATCATATCCTTAAAGTCGGCATACGCCTCATACAGCTCCAGCAACGTAAATTCCGGATTGTGCCGGGTGGAAATCCCTTCGTTGCGGTAAACGCGCCCGATCTCGTACACTTTCTCCATGCCGCCGACGATCAGCCGCTTCAGATGCAGCTCGATGGCAATCCGCATATATAATTGAAGATCCAGAGCGTTGTGATGGGTGATAAAAGGACGCGCCTCCGTCCCTCCGGCAATGGCGTGCATCGTCGGCGTCTCGACTTCGAGAAACCCCGCTTCGTCGAAATAGCGGCGCATCGCCCGAATAATCTTCGAACGCGCGATGAACGTATCCTTTACTTCCGGATTGACGATCAGGTCGACGTAGCGCTGGCGGTACCGCAGTTCCACGTCCTTCAAGCCATGAAACTTCTCCGGCAACGGGTACAACGACTTGGTCAGGACGGTCAATTCCTCCACCTTCACGGAAATTTCGCCGGTACGCGTTTTGAAAATGACACCCCTAACCCCGACAATATCGCCGATATCGAGCACCTGGAACGCGTTGTACATTTCGCTCCCGATTTCGTCCGCGCGGACGTAAATCTGGATTTTGCCGGTAATGTCCTGGATATGCGCAAAGCTCGCTTTGCCCATGTCCCGCTTCTGCATAATGCGCCCGGCCAGCCGTGCCTCCATCGCCGCTGCATCCAGCTGCTCGTGCGTTTGGTCGCTATATTTCCGTACGTCCTCGGAATGATGCGTGATCTCGAACTTCCCGCCGAACGGGTCGACTCCCAAGCCCCTCAGCTCGTCCAATTTCTGCCTGCGTATCGTCAATAATTCATTTAATTCCGGTTGTTCCTGCGTCAAGCTCTCCATCCCCTTGTCCAATTTCCGAATTCAATCCGCTTCTATTTAAGCCACTTCTATAAGTAAAAAAGCTTCCAAAGGAAGCTTTACAAAAGGCGATCAAACAATTTTGTAAAACAAATCACTTCTTGATATCGACGATTTCGTATTGAATGACGCCGGCTGGCACACTCACATCAACGACCTGCGATTTGCTCTTGCCGATAATCGCTTTGCCGACAGGGCTCTCATTCGAAATCTTATTGTCGAACGGATCGGATTCCGCCGTCCCGACGATCAAGTATTCGACCGTGTCGCCGAATTCAAGATCCTTCAGAATCACCCGCGAGCCGATGTTTACCGTGTTTGTGTCGACTTCGTCTTTATTGATAATCCGAGCGTTGCGGAGCATCTTCTCCAGCGTGATGATCCGGCCCTCGATGAACGCCTGCTCATTCTTGGCGTCCTCATATTCCGAGTTCTCGCTGATATCTCCATAGCCGATGGCAATCTTGATCCGTTCCGCTACTTCGCGGCGCTTGACCGACTTCAAATTCTCCAGCTCATCCTCAAGCTTCTTCAAACCGTCTTGGGTGAGAATGACTTCTTTCTCCGCCATATTCCAAAGACTCTCCCATCTAAGCAAAAATTGACCCGAACTTTCACGTATCCTAAGGGCCACAAACATTCCTTAACAGTATATTAAACGTACACGCGATCATGACACAATTGGTTTAAGGGGTCAAATGTTATTGAATGATTATATTGCAAAGGCTACCAAAAGTCAATGAGTTCCAGACCTGCCAACGGCGCCTGCCGGCTCCGCCAACCCATCGATGTAATCGTGCAGAACACGCACCAGTTCCTCCCGCTCCGTCAACTCCATGATGACGTCTTTGACGCGGGCTGCTCCAGGCAAGCCCTTCAGGTACCAAGCCATATGCTTGCGCATTTCCTTGACCGCCACCGACTCTCCCTTTAGCGCAATGAGCCGATCCAGGTGCAATATAGCAATGTCAATCTTCTCTTGAGGCGTCGGGTCCTGCAGCAGCTCGCCGTTGTTCAAATAATGAATTGTGCGATACAACATCCACGGATTGCCCAGCGCGCCTCGGCCGATCATTACGCCGTCGCATCCGGTTTGATTCAGCATGTTGCGGGCATCCTCC
>JAJFMO010000578.1 GCA_020697475.1 Paenibacillaceae bacterium
CTGCGTGGGAATTTTTGGCGCAGGGAAGAGAGTTAGGAGGGAGGCGGGGGAGTTGGCAGAGGGTGAGAACATGGCTATACTGGGAAAAAGGAGGCAAAACCCATGTGCGGAAGATACACGATTACGGTGACGCTGGAGGAGCTGCTGGAACAGTATTTGCTGGAGTGGCCGATGGTGCCGTTTCACCAGCCGAGATATAACGTTGCCCCGGGTCAAATGGTGCCGGCGATCATCCATGACGGGCAGAAGCGCCGGATCGGCGAGCTCAAGTGGGGGCTTGTGCCCTCTTGGGCCAAGGACGACAAACAAGGTTTCAAAATGATCAACGCCCGCGCCGAAACGATCGAAGACCGCCCGGCATACGCCACTTTGCTGCGCAGGAAGCGCTGCTTGATCCCGGCCGATTCGTTCTATGAGTGGAAAAAGAGTGGGGGAAACAAGACTCCGATGCGAATTCTGTTGAAATCGCGGAGCCTTTTTTCGCTGGCGGGGTTGTACGACACTTGGGTGGCGCCAACCGGCAACAAAATCAGCACCTGCACCGTGATCACCACGTCACCCAACGAGCTGATGGCGGATATTCATGACCGCATGCCGGTCATTCTTGATCCCGAGGCGGAGACGGTGTGGCTCGACCGCGACCGGCAGCCGGACGAGCTCCGCGCGTTGCTCCAGCCATACCCAAGCGAGCGGATGGAGGCGTACCCGGTGTCGCCGATCGTCGGCAACGTGAAGAACGAGATGAAGGAGTGCATCGAGCCGGTCGGCTCCATATAGGGATTGCGGCTTGCACGGATTCCCAAGGAACCGATGTTGAGAAAATTTTTTGGAACCATCTTGCGTTAGGGGTCGGTAAACTATCATAGCATAACAAAAAAGAACCTGGACGGGCTCGCCAGGTTCTTCCTATTGCATACAAACGGACAGGGTGATATAATCAATCCACGACTGTCTCATTCGAAAAATGACATAAGTAATGTATCTTACATTATTAGTGTACCATTTCATCGAGCACATGTCAAATATTATTTTCAAGATTTTTCTCCAGTTTTTCTCAAATTAATGGCGAGGAGCGGATCGAATGAGTTCTTTGGTTCTCAGTTTCCAGGAAATGGACAAATCGCAGCTTTGGCTCGTTGGCGGCAAAGGGTTGAACTTGGGAGAATGCTCCAAAATCCCAGGCATCCAAGTGCCGGAAGGATTTTGCGTGACGACAGCGGGCTACAGGAAAGCCATTGAAGGAAACGAAACGTTCCAAGCATTATTGGATCGACTAACCAAGCTGCAAGCGGAAGATCGAGAGTCAATCGGCGAAATCGCCGGCAAGATTCGACAACTCATCACATCAACTGAAATTCCTTCCGATGTCGCGGAAGAAGTGACCCGCTTTCTCTCCAAGTTCGGCAAGGAGCACGCTTATGCGGTGCGTTCCAGCGCGACGGCCGAAGATTTGCCGCATGCCTCGTTCGCCGGCCAACAAGACACCTTTTTGAATATTATCGGCCTGGAAGCAATCTTGCAGCATATTCGCATGTGTTGGGCGTCCCTGTTTACGGATCGTGCGGTCATCTACCGCATACAGAACGGATTCGGCCACCATCAAATCCATCTGGCCGTTATCGTACAAAGGATGGTTTTCCCACACGCAGCCGGAATATTGTTTACCGCCGATCCGGTGACCTCGAACCGCAAAGTTCTGTCGATCGACGCCGGCTTCGGATTGGGGGAGGCGCTTGTTTCCGGCATTGTGTCCGCAGACACTTATAAAGTGCGTGATGAGCAAATCGTCGATAAAAGAGTCGCAACGAAGCTTAAGGCTATCTATGGTCGAAAAGAAGGCGGAACCGTTACGCAACCGATCGCCCCTGAGCAGCAAACGACTCAAGTGCTGACCGATGACCAAATTTTGCAGCTAGCTCGCCTTGGAAGACAGATCGAAGCCTATTTCGGCTGCCCGCAAGATATCGAATGGTGCTTGGCCGATAATACGATCCATATTGTCCAGAGCCGGCCGATCACCACGTTATACCCGATACCAGAAGCCGGTGATGACGAAAACCACGTGTACATCTCGGTCGGACATCAGCAAATGATGACCGATCCGATGAAACCGCTGGGAATGTCTATTCACTTGTTAATTACACCCGCTCCCATGCGGAAAGCCGGAGGGAGGTTGTTTGTCGATATCGCACGGCAGCTGGCTTCCTCAGCCGGCAGGGAAACGTTTCTCAAAATGATGGGACAACACGATCCGCTCATGCAGGACGCTCTAGCGACCCTCATCGACCGCGGAGATTTTATCCCGGCGTTGCCGGAGGAGGAGACTGCGCCGAGTCCCGGCAGCGGGCATGCCGATATTCCGCCGCAAACCGACATCGATCCGGCCATCGTGACCCAATTGATCCAGCGCAGCCAATCCTCGATCGACGAGTTGAAGCATCGCATCCGGACAAAGTCGGGTGTGGAATTATTTGATTTTATTTTGGAAGATATTCAGGAGTTAAAGAAGGTGTTGTTTGACCCGCAGAGCACGAAGGTGTTTATGGCGGCGATGGGCGCATCTGCCTGGATTAATGAACACATGAATGAATGGTTGGGTGAGAAAAATGCCGCGGACACGCTGTCTCAATCGGTGCCTCACAATGTGACTTCGGAAATGGGTCTGGCGCTGATGGATGTTGCGGATGCTATTCGTCCTTATCCGGAAATGGTTGACTTGTTGCAACGTACGAAGGATGACCGCTTCCTGGATCAACTTGTCGAATATAAGGGCGGGC
>JAJFMO010000076.1 GCA_020697475.1 Paenibacillaceae bacterium
CGCATCGATAATTCTATTCAAAACGGGATCGGAGCAAGTCACTTCCGCTTGGGCAACAAGCGGCTGCGAACTGACTTCGCATGCGGTGAAGGAATGGATTTTTACAACTTCTCCTTCTTGGAGGTTTCTTGGAACTATACAAGCATACCGGCAATTATTCAGGTGGAACCCGCCGAAGGTAACCTTGGAGCCATTACCTTCCACGGTATACCCTGGCGTCCCTCGGACGGCTCCTCCGAAACGGTTGCTGTAGCGGGGAGCCCCTGTTTGATTATCCAACCATTCCAGCAAGTTGACATCAAGCATAACTCCTTGGGGAATTACCGCGGTGATTTCGTAAAATCCGCTCACCGTTGTGCCGAAATCCAGGGCGATGTAGGAAACTGCTTGATCTGTTCCATAGCAGTCGGCTGTTTTCCCCGGAATCAACACCCCTCCCGGTTGGCGAACCAGTCCACCTCCGCCAATCATCTTGGCTGATCGAAAAAACTTGACCCGGTCCTGTTCGGCATTCGCCTCATCCGGAATAAGTTGCCCGGATTCCATTGCGCGAACGGGTTGAATCGTCCGCAACGTTGGTAGATTAATAGGACGTGGTGAAAGTTCAAATGACTTTTTCCCTACATCCTCCGCCTGGACGGCGCTCCATGTGTCATCCACATATTCCGGGGCCATCCAGTTGTGATCGAGTTTGTTCATATCGACCTTTTCCTCGAGGTCGTGACGCTCGAACCGGGCTTTCTGATCATGAGCCAAGAAACATCGATATTTAAAATCGACACCGCTCGTAATCACTTTCGAACCGGAATCCCCGTCAATTTCTCCGTACAGACCGAATCCGGGTTCATGAAGGCAATGCGGGGACACTTTGCGATCCGGTCCGATCGGCAGATAGACTACCTCAACGGCGATGACATTCTTCCCATCCTGTAATCGTGGAGCGATATCGATGGTATCGACATATCGAATGTCGTTCAGGCTTCTGCAAGGACCGTACATGACCAAGGACCCGTTAATATACAACTTATAAAGAGTACCTGCCGTAATATAGATTATACCTCTATTGGGATTTTTCACTTCCACTGAAGCCCGATAACACATATGGAGATAATGAGGTTGTTTCGCCATGAATTGATCGACATGAACCCAATATTCCTTCATAGTTGCATAAATCATCGTTTCGTCCAACATGCAACCCTCTCCTCCGCCTACATTATTGTGGAAATTCAATGCGCTTCCGGACGAGCAGGAAGCTTATTGCTAGAGAGAATTTGGTCTTTCTCGGCATCCGTCAAATAATGGCCGTTTTCTTCTCCCGGTGAGCTGTTGAATTGTTCGAGGCTGGCGTATGGACTGGACCAACGATACCGATTTTGCCCGTCTTCCTTGGTCGTAAAGTAGTACTCGTTATCGTTGCCTCGGTTATTCGCGGACGGTTCGAAGATGTTTCCCCCTTTCCAAGCCTGAATCCAGGCAAGAGCGAGTTTGTCGTCATCGCCCGGCTTATCTTCGGCTATGATTTTATTGTGATGCACATGGATATCGGAAACTTTGTCATACGCTCCTTCGTCCTTATGTTTATCTGTGCGAAGAGGATTTCTGATTTCAATCCCGTTGTAGTTCCAAGCTAAAATATTATCATGGACATTACTGCTCGAACTGGCGTTCAAGGCGATGCCCGCCTTCGTCCGTTCCCAGCCGTTCTCGTAAACAAGATTGCCGAATACTTCAGCGTTCGTGGTCACTTCCACGCGAATTCCGTCTCCGGGATTATGATGAACCTTGTTATTGGAAATGACGATTTTTTGCGGCGATGTCGGAACATCGGTCCAGATTCCGTTGTCGTGATTATGATCCACTTCGACCCCGGTGATGGTCAAATTTACAGGGTTGGAGATTTTGATTCCGCCGCCGGCAAAGCTTGGTTTCGTCCCCTCAATATTGTTATCGTGGACGCGTCCGCCCTCAATTTTGCCGTTGGCGTAATTGCCGACAATGCCTACTTGGCCCGCCCCGAAAGTATCGATGTTCTGCACCAAGGAACCGGCAACTCTGGCCATGGATACGTTAGCGGCATGGGCGAAGCCAAGGCTCGAGTTTTTCAATGTCCAGTTATTCCCACCGAAATCGACGCCGCCGAGACCGCGGTCATTCGCAGCATGCCGGAAAACAAATTGATCGATCGTCACATTTTGTGCCGAGCCTTTGATCCAAAACGTTCGCATAGTCACTTCGACTTTGTGATCCTTGGGATCATCGTGAAGAACGATCTTGCGCTGTTTATCGAGAGCAAACTGTCCGGTTGACGGATCCGTTCCCTGGGCGATCTGTACTAACGGATTGTCGTCGACGAAAACTTGCTCCTTCCATTTGCAGCGATCTCCTTGGTCTGGGTCGCACTCCAAATTAGCAGCCCCGAAACTCGGCACGGATAGCTTCGACTCCCAAAGACCGTCTGTTCTTTGCAACCAATCGCTCCACACGTCGGAGCCCTTGATCGTTACCCCGTCGCCTCCGATTAGCGTAATCGGCTTGCTAAGTGTTGCGCTTTCCCGATAGGTGCAATGATCGGGTAAATCCAAGGTACCCCCGGAAGGCGTCTCGTCGATCAGTTTCTGCAAACCTGTACAATCAGTAATTTTCACGGTATCCGTAATATGTGTAGGTTCGGTTATTTCTTTGGATTCACCGCTTTCATCCGACTGACAAGCAGCCAGCAAAATGAAGCACAGGCAAATGAAGGCGATAATTTTTATGTTTAGCAATTTCATCTTCACAGTCTCCCCTTTGTCTCTCAAACATAAGATGCTTTTGCGACTTGATAACGCTAACACAAACATATCACACACCTTTGAAGTCTGCAATTGCGAAATGTTCTTGCAATCGAGCAGGAATGGGAGGCGCTCATGCTGGACCAATATTGAAAGCCAATCCGCTAACGGATTGGCTTTCAATATTGGCAAAACTTATTTGATTAGGCCTGTCTTGAAGAACCATTCTGAAGCCGCTCTTGACAACCATAGAACGAGCCACACACTTATAAAAGTCCAGTACCATTCCCATCCTGTATATTTGATAACTTCAGTATACCTTTCAAGCAGATATTCCACCGCTGTGAGTATCGATGTAATCCCACCGTAAAGTCCTAGCTTCATTAGACCGGTTGCACGATGGGGGAAACGGGAGTTTAAGTGTACGCTTACAAGGGGCAGGATCAAATATTCGAAAACAAAGCTGGTGCGGTTTATTCTACCTAGTATTATATAGGGGTACTCCAATAAACGGAGTTCAACAACACATAAACCTGATATCCAGGTGAGGAATTGGACAAATAAAAATACAAAGTGGGCTTGAAGCCATTTATGTCTTGGACTAAATGCAATGGATGATATGGCAATCAATGTAGAGGCGATTAATACCACGCTTCAAGTTTCTTCAAATCAGCACTCCGAAGCTGTACCTGTTTTTTTGAAAAACCAGTCCAAATATTTGCGTGAAACGAAATATAAGATCAAAATCGCAATATAATTTCCCATTATTATCCATTTGTGTGGATAATAGATGAGATTCGTATATTGTTCGACCAACCATTGTGTACAAATTGCAAAACCTGACAAAATCATTGAATACACCATTTTTATATACCATTTGGACTGTTGCGGATAATGCAAATAATAAACAACGAAAACAGAGGGATGGAATATAAAAGCAAATAAAAAATTACCTTTTGTCGCATAAGAGAAAAATCTGACAGGATTGATTTGCAGATGAAAATACACCCACGCCAATGTGATCGGCCAACTAAAAAATTGCGCTAAAAGCAATGCCATCGAAGCTTTTCTTAATTGGGTACTACGTACAAAAAGCAGAAGCAAAAGCAAGGAAATAAACATGATAGCCGCTACCGCGATGTAGTCTATGTTCATTGAGTTCACACCCATCGAATATTCAAATGGAATTATTGTTAATTTTAGGATGTCCTTTTCAAGATTGAATAAAACAACGTTAATACACCCGGTACATTCCCATGCAACACACATTTTTCATAAAAATAGACCGCCTCAGGAGGCGGTCTAAGTTCGATACTATTTACTTTGTGCCGTGGATACGGCTTTGTCGATTTGTTCTGCTCCCGTCCGCAGCCCGGTTACCGCGTCGGCATTCCCAGCCATGATTCCGTCGATCGCCGGCCCCGCCACCGCTCTCGCTTGCGGATTGTATTCAAAAAACGGAGGAATGGGAGCAAACTTCATTTTATACATCGCCTGAGTATTTTTGCCTTTTAAGAAAGGATTGGCTTTGCCTGAACTGCTCAAAATGGCCTTGTCGTTGATAATTGGAATATACCCGTTATTGGCCAAACTTTGTTGCGACTCATTGGAGATCAAATAATTGACGACCTGAAACGCTTGATCTTTATACTTGGACGTCTTCGCAACACCTACGCCTTCAAAGATCAGCTGGGCTCCGACGCCAGGATGGTCGGCAAAAGCCGGCAAAGTGACCATATCCCAATTGATCCCGCCGCTATCCAATTGACCGCCATCCCAAAGCGGCGCGGAAGTTGCCAACATGGCCGTATTTTTATCCTTGATGAACCGATCGTTCACTGTCGGGCCAGGCATAAATTCGTTACCGGGAATCTGAAAGAAGCGATCGAAGTTTTTGACCCATTTCATCCAACCGTCGGAAGTCAACACCGATTTCCCTGTCTTCGCATCGACAAGCGGCAAGCCCAACTGATTAAAGAGCCAGAAGGAGCCCATATAATCGAACCCTCTGTAAGCGACACCGTTATCGGTTCGCGTCACCTTCCGGGCCAAGTCGTACATCTGATCCCAGGTCATATCGTCTTTCGGATAGGCAACTCCGAATTTATCGAAAATATTTTTGTTATAGATGATGACAATCGGTCCGGTCAACATGGGCATCGCCAACACTTCGTTTTTCGTTGAATAGGCTTTCACACTGTCCAATACTCCGGGCCTCAACCGGTTGACGTCAACCTTTTCTTTCGTCATAAACGGGGTCAGGTCCTGTAAAATATCGTTTTGGATGACAAAATCGATAATGCCGTTATTTAAAGTCAGCAGGTCGGGCGGATCGTTGGCGGCAATATCTTGCTGCAATTTTTGCAAATATTCTTTCGGACTTCCGGACATCTCAAATTGGAAGGTAACGTTCGGAAACTTCTTTTTGAGCTCATCTGAGAAGTAGACATCCAATTTCGCCTGCGGGTTATTGGTGAACACCTTCAGTGTGATCGGCTCGGGAGGTTTGACTTCTTTCTTTTCAAGGACCGGTTTGTCGCTTGCGACCTCCCCTTCTCCCGATGAATTCGAGCACGCGGACAAAACCAGAACGACGGACAATAACAGCATTACCCACTTAAACGTTTTCACATGGATCCCGCCTTATCCTTTGGATTTGTGAACCCCGATTACCGATCCCAACGATCATATACCGACGGCAATTGTGGAAAAGCTTGATGCGGCTCGCTCTGGTACCAATAAGCGACGGAAGCGATGTCATCCGTAAGCGGTTGATACGTTCGATTCGGCCACCAGCCCAATGCCTGCACCGTGACGCGAAGATCCTCCTTGAAGCCGATCGCATCGAGCAAATGCCACCGATACAGGCTGAATTTTCGCGGCCCGCCGAGCTCGGACGTCACCCGTGCAAGCGGCATTCCGATGTAAGGGGAGTTGTAAGCCCTTTCGGGCTTGGTTCCGATCGCATCGGTAAAGCACCACGCTCCGCCAAAGTAATCTTCCGTCCCGTTGTCCGCAATCGTCGGGAATTCCCCGTCTCCGTCCATATAAAATTTGACTTCGCCTTCCCCCCACCAACCGCTGGAGAAAGCGTTCCAGGCCAAATAGGTGCCGACGTACACCCCTTTGCCTTGGACGCCATCCAGGATGACGTGCTCGGGATAATCCCGCCTTGTCGTGCTGCGCCGGTATTGAGCGTGGAAATACGCGGCATCGTTCGGCACATCCTGCAACTTGTAGAGAAACTTGTATGCGATGATGTTCGCATCCTGCTCGCTTTCGTTCGTGAGCGTCACCCGGGCGTGCTTGCGAAACGGCATCTGCCAGTAGCAGTTCAAGCCGCGGTTCGGGGCGACCGTCACCGGGGCGGAGAACACATCGTGCGGCGCTTTGTCGAAGCCCATGGCGAAGAACGCGCCGATCGGCACTTCGACCGAAGGGGTCGGCTCGTTATCCCAATAAAACCGCAAGACCAGTTCGCTGAAATTTTTCAAATTGCTCGTTATCCACATCTGGTTGATGATGCCCGGCCCTTGAATATCGGCCAGAGTCGCCATCTCTCCCGCTTTCAACTGAATGAACGGTCGGACCTTCCATCCGCGTCCCAAATGGACGGCGGCTTTGCTGTGTGGAAGGAGCGGATTTTGCGGGTCGGGATCCCAACGGCAAGCTCCACCTTTTTCCCCCGTCGGATTCTCCGCATTGATTTGTCGTGTTTCCGTCCCGCCCAAATAAGGCAACTGTCCCAAAATATCCATTCCAGCAAGCCTCCAGTTCAATATAAATGGTACAAATTCAACTTCGGTTCCTGATAATAATGCTCGATCGCCAATATACACCCGCCGAGAGCGTAATTCGATTCGTTACAGTACCCGGCGGATACTGTAAACTCGTCCTTCACACTGGCGAATACCCGGCTCGCGGCTTCTTGCTCCACGGCTTCAATGAAGACGTTGTGGCCATCCTCGGTGGAAATGCCGCCGATGATGACGGTCGGAATTTCAAACAGCTTGACGACATTGGCGACCCCGATCCCTAACCAACCGGCGGCCTCCTGCAACACTTCGACGGCGATCTTGTCCCCCGTGTTCGCCTTGACGACAAGATCTTTCAGCATCATCGAAGAATTCGGATACTCTTTGCCGCCTGTTTTTTCCCGCAAATACTTCTGAATCGCCGCTTCCCCAACGAATGTTTCCAGACATCCGCGGTTGCCGCATACGCAAGGCGCTCCATGAGGATCCAGCGTTATGTGCCCGATATAGCCGGCGTTGCCTTTCGTCCCTTCGTAAATCTTGTTGTCCATCATGATCGCCATCCCGATGCCGTGCCGGTGCCGGACGCCGATATAGATGAACGGGTCGGTCGACGTTTGCGGGTACAGCTTCGTCTCCGCGAGTGCCATCAAGTGCACGTCGTTGCGAATAAAGACGGGAATATTGAATTTTTGCTGCAAAATGTCGCGAATCGGCACATTCCGCCATTCGGCGATCCGTTCGATAAAGACCGAAACGCCTTGTTCGTAATCGATGACACCGGGCAAGCCGATGCCGATGCCGGCGAATTTGTCGAGCGGGACGCCGGAATGTTGCATCAATTCTTCAATTCGTGCGATCAACGTTTGCAAAATGTATTCTTTATCGTCTTTCAAGGAAAACTGCCATTCCCGAGCTTGAACGATGTTGAATTTCAAATCGGAAATCGCGATCCGGACTTGCGGAAATTCGAAATCGACGCCGATCGAGCAGGCCGCCTGTGAATTCAGACTGAGCAACACCGGCGACCGCCCGCCGGACGATTCCCCGTAACCTGATTTTTCGACCAACCCTTCCTCGAGCAATTCCTTAATAATATTGGTGACCGTCGGACGGCTGAGCCGGGTTTTCAACACGATGCCTTCCTGGCTGATCGGCTCATGCTCGCGCACGCAATTTAATGTCAAATATCGATTGGCTTCCTTGATCATTTTGGCGTTGTTGGCTTTAATCACAATTTGTCACGACCTTCAGATGATTTTTTACTGACAACATTATCACCTGAAAGGTGTTTTGTAAAATGGTTTACAAATTCAGGACAGAGCAACCGTCGTTCCCCTCCGCTGCGACTCCAAGGCGGCTGTGAACACTTGGTGGCTTAAAGCAGCTTCCTCCGGTGTCGCGCAAGTGAACGATTGGCTCATGTTGCCGCGGTTGACGATCTCGTCGCAGAAAGCCGCCCACATCTGCAAGATCGAATCGGAAAATCCGAATTCGAAAATCGGGCCGGTGATCGTCGGGTATGCCGATTGATACGGAACGTCGACGACGCGCCAAGCTTGTTCCTCCCCCGGAGAATACGGCATGTAAGCCAATTGCTTCGGGTTTTTGGTGGAAAATTCGGCGCTCAGGTTCGTGCCGATGACGCGCAGGAACCACGTGTTGGCGTGCCCCGGGGCGATCCGCTTGGTGGACAGTACCATCGGGAACTCGCCGGCGGCGGTCTTCACCTCTGTAGCCAGAATCGCGTTATCCCAAGTTTCGCAAGCCGCCATCCCGCCACGGCCGTCAGGGCGTTCTTTGACGAATTTGCCGAGCAGCGCCCGCACATTGTCCGGTTGCCAACCATAGCGAAGCGGCATGTGCAGCACATGCATCCCCAGATCGCCCATGCATCCGTATTCCCCGTTGGTGGCGATGCGCCGCTTCCAGTTGATCGGCTTGTTCGGATCGAGGTCGCTGCTGTGCCAGAACCCGGCTTCCACTTCGAGAATTGTGCCGAACCGGTTGTCGGCAATCCATTGACCGAGCCGGTACGCTCCCGGATAGAACGGAAATTCCGAGGAGCAGCGAACGAGAACTTCGGGATGGGAGGCGATCTCCGCCATGATGCGCTCGTTGGCAGCTTGGTCGATGCCGAATGGCTTCTCCCCCAACAAGTGCTTGCCTGCACGGATAATATCCGTGTAAATCTGGGAGTGCAGGTGATGCGGCACTGCGCAATAAACGGCGTCGATATCCGGATTGAACAGCATGTCTTTGTAATCCGTATACACATGGCGCACGCTCGGAACTTGGTCGCGGAACCACTCAGCCGCTTCCGGAACGGGATCGCACACCGCGATGATCTCCGGTCGGAAATTCACCTGCTGCAGATGGCTCCATCGTGCCGCCGCGCTGGCGAATTCCCGGCCCATCAAGCCGCAGCCGATCACGCCGAAACGTATTGTTTGTCGGGTCATCTTGCCTTCAATCATCTTACCCTCACTCTCCATTCAAGTAGCCAAGCGCTTGTTCCACCGTCGCCGCCTCATGCACGATCGCCATGAACGCCCGGGTCATCCGCTCGGGATACGGATGCTGGATCACGTTGCGGCCGTAGACGATGCCTGAAGCGCCTTGGTTCATCAATTCCCAGGTGCGCGTCAGGATATCCTCGTCCGACGCCCGGCCGCCGCCGCGCGGCAGCACCGGTTTCCCCGACGCGGCCTCAATCACTTGGCCGTAGTCTTCGATTCGGTCGCAAGGATCCGCCTTGATGATGTCGGCGCCGAGCTCCACCGCTTGCCGCACAAGCGGGACGATCTTGTCGATGTCCCCGTCGACCATGTAACCGCCGTGCGACTCGTTCGGCTGCATGACGAGCGGTTCGACCATGAGCGGCATACCGAACCGTTCGCATTGCGTCTTCAGCTTGCACACATTGTCGACGCATTGGTGATGCAACTCCGGCTGATTCGGCAGCAGCAGCAGATTGACGACGACGCATGCCGCATCCAGGGCGAGCGCCTGATCGACCGGGCGGTCGATCAGGTGGCTGAACAGGTGCTTGGGCAGCGTCTTGCCGTACACGTTCGCCACATCGGTGCGCAGCACCAGCGCCGGCTTCGCCTTCCCTG
>JAJFMO010000579.1 GCA_020697475.1 Paenibacillaceae bacterium
ATCAATAAGATTGTTGCGGAAAATAAAACGCAGTAAGCTGTTGTTCGACGAGAGTAGAAATTGATTGCCTCCGGGATCCCCAGCGATTCCGGGGGCATTGCATTTTAAAATGGCCCGCCAGATTTCTGGATATCGCCAAGCTGTTCGACACCGCTTTGAATGCCGTAACCAAGCATCTGAAGCTGCTCGAAAGAGCGGGACTCATTGTTCGCAGGAAACAAGGTCGCGAAGTCTACATCTCGCTGCAAGGCGAGCCTCTCAAACAGGTAGAAGAATGGCTTCACGAGTATGAGCGATTCTGGAATGAACGCCTCGACGAATTCGAGCAGTATTTTCGGGACAAACAACCAAAAAAGGAGACGAAGCAATGACGAATTCAACGAACACAATTGAGGTTAAAGTGGAGAGGACAATTCCCGCTCCTGCGAATGAAGTTTACGATGCGTGGCTCGATCCGAAAGTTCCGGGCAATCCATGGAGTATGGCGGAGAAGCTGATTTTTAATCCGGAAGTAGATGGGTTCTTTTATTGGAGGATCCAAGGTACCCCTCATTATTACCTTTACACCACAGGGAGACCATACCCTTATGACCCTGGTGCATTCCGATCTTCCGGATACTCCCGGGGGAAAAGGGCATCATCCGGATACTCCCGGAGGAAAAGGGCATCAGGATGGTTGGATCTTCTTCCTGGATCAATTCTCCAAATCTTACGTGGAAGCCAAAGTTTAAGCACTTGCCAGACTAGACGAAAATGCACTTAAATCGGGTTGGTCGTTTGACCACCCAATTTAAGTGCATTTTTCGCCTTAGAAAAACCCCAACCGCTCCTTCGCTGCGTCGGACATCATCTCCGGCTTCCACGGCGGCTCCCAAACAAGATCCACCTTCACAGTATGAATATCCGGATTTGCGTTCAACGTCTGTTCCACCCCGCCGCAAATCGCTGTATGCATCGGGCAGCCGCGGGTTGTCATCGTAAGCGTGACTTCGACATTGCGCCCCTCAATCGCCACGCCGTAAATGAGTCCCAAATCTACGATATTCACGTTCAATTCGGGGTCGATAACGCATTTGAGTGACTCGAGGATGCTGTCTTCGGTTAACTCTTCCATGGGTCGACCTCCTTTCCCAAGCACCTGCTGCACCAGCATCAATTCCATCGTTACCGCCTGAACACCCTCGCGATCAATAGAATGTAAGCTAACGAACACAACGCCATCGCCGAACCTCCGATTCGGGCGACCGCCAACCAATCGCCGCCGATTCCAGCCATTAGGATCAGAAGGCATACGGCGATCGCAGCCATGCCGATTCCCACGTAACGGTCGTTAATTAAATCGGCCATGGACGGCACTTTTTGCTTGCCGACGAGAGGGCCGTACTTGAACGTCCACCAGAGGAAGGGGGCAATTTTCGATAAGTATCCGAGTATGGTCAGCGCTACCCAGCCCCATAGATAGGCCCAACCGACAAGCACGATCGTCTTCTCTTGAAACACACTTTGCGGAGTGAGGACAAGCAATACACAGAGAACTATTCCAAGCGCCGTTAACCAATACGCGCTGAGAGTCGCCCACCAGACGCCTGCGCCTGGCGTTTTCTTGTGTCTTTTATGATAAATTTGTACGATGTGAATGTTATAAATCAGCGCGGCCGCAGTAATGAAAGAGAATCCGCACGCCTTCCACAGAACGCCGCTCTCACAAAGAAAGGAAGTGGCCCCGATAAGTACGCCTAAATTCCAGATGGTGAAGATCGCATATTGAAGCCGCTCCGGATAGCCGTGGGATAAGTAGAACATGGGAAGCAGCTTGAAGCTCATCCCTACGATTAGCAGACCGAACCAACCGATCGTGCCGAGCCAAATATGGGTACCGAACAACCGCTCATGCCACACCCCGGCAAAGCTGAACGTAAAATTCAGCCCCATCGTCATGCCGACAACCCCGGTGAACAAGAGGTAAGCCAACGAACAGGCTACGCAAGCGGTAATCGGGTTCCATTGCTTCGCCCGCATCAAAGTGACCGCCAAGTTCCAGATGAACAAGAGAATGCCGATGAACGTCAGTGTGGCGAAACCCGCGATGCAAGCCGTCTGTCCGCTGTAGAACCCGACCAGAAGGCCGATTAACCCAACGAGAAACGACCAGAAGTGGACGTATCCCAATCTCTCGCTATAGATACTGCCTTGCAGCACAACGCTGATGAGCTGATAGACCGCCCCCATGGCGATCATCGTAGCCCAGCCGAGCACAAGCAGATGCACATGAAACCAGCCGCTGGGGCTGCGGGGAACGTCCCCGAGCCAACCGGCAAACGTCACCAATGTAAACAATTGGAAGAGGATAAATCCGGCAAGTCCGGCAAAAATAAAACGGAACGGGAGACGGCTCATGAGCATCTCCTCCTTCCCAAGCGACTATTACGATGAATCCGATCCGCCGCTAAACTTTGCTGATCGTCACTTTGGCCGATCCGTCGGCTTGCTCGTCAACTGAGAACGGATAGCCCAAATTGTTCAATTCTTCGATCAAAAATACCGGTACCCGATCGTTATGGATCACGACCTTGTCGCCGGTCCGGCACGCCTCAAGCTTGCTTAACGTGCGAATCATCGGCTTCGGCGGCTCCAATCCACGGTTGTCCAGTTTGTAAACTTGCGGCTCTTTATCAGCGCCGGCTTTCGGCGAAGAAGATGCAGCGGATGGAGCCGATTTGGCTGTCTCATCTGAAGCAAACGCATCCTTGCGGATTTTATGAATAAACGTGACTACCCAATGGTCTTTATCCCGTTGTTCCACCTGGTTGCTATACCCTTTGGTCTTCATTACGCCGAGCAGCGGAGTCGGTTTGAATGTGGCGTGAAGAACGAACGTGTCGGACGGTTCCAGCTTTTTCACCGCATCCATAATGACCTGGAACGGCTCGATCTTCTTGCGAAGATACGGCCGAACGTCTAATTCCACGATATTTGCAGTTTCTGCCATCGTGTGTGAGCCTCCTTTCAGTATTTATCCTAAACTTGCCCCGATTATTGCTGAACGCTGGCAATCGCCCTCTTCGCCGTATCGTACAACCCGGCCATCCCGCCATAGATCGTATAGAAGAACGAATCCGGCGCATCCAGCGAGAAGCTGTTATATTCCTTCGGATCGATGCCGAGCATCTTCTCGAACAATTCGGCGCTGTCGTAGGCGTAGAAACAGAAGTAGGTGAA
>JAJFMO010000077.1 GCA_020697475.1 Paenibacillaceae bacterium
ATACGACCACCAGCCGACGATATTGTTCATGAACTGGATCGGCCCATACAGCATCGCCATGTAGGTCACGAAAGTGATGATCGTTCCGAACGTCATCCCACCGTGAATCACTTTCCAGCCCCCAAACGCCCAGATCACGAGCCCGCCGAGTTGCGTCAGCATATTCAGCACCGGAAAGATTGTACTCCCCGTCTTGTTGAACGTTTGTTCCGCGGTCGAGAAGGCGCCGCTTACGTTGCCAAAACGCTCCATCTCCTGCCGCTCCTTGCCGAACGCTTTCACGACCCGGCTGCCGCTGACCGAATCGCTGATCAGAGCGTTCATCCGTGATACTCTGCGGTGACGGTTCCACGACAACCTCCACAGCTTGGGGAACGCCCGCCGCAGCAAGAGGAGCGTCACCGGCATCGGCACGAAGCACAGAAGCGTCAGCTTCCAGTTCATCCACAGCAAGACGCCGGTCACACCGATGATGTTCATGGCATTCACGATGAAGAAAGGAATTCCGTCGACGAAAAAGTATTGCAGCTCGTTCGCATCGTTGTTGACCCGAGTCATCAGCTGGCCGGTTTGTTTTTTGTGGAAAAAGCTCAACGACAATCGCTGCATGGAGCTGAATACGGTCGATTTCAGGTCGAAGGCAACGTTGGCCGATAACCTGGCGTTCAGCACCCCGTACAACACCCCAAACAATAGCGAAATCGTGCGGAATATGACGATCAGCAGCACGACAAGGCCGATTTGCCCGGCGAATCGCCCCGTATTCCCAAGCGCCTGGTCGAACAGCACGGTGCCTTGAAGATAGGGGATGACGAGACCGGTCGCCGAATTGAGCAGCATGAACAGCACGATGAAAAAAATGAGCATCTTATAGCTGGCGGCATATTTCAGCAGCCTGGCGAAAATCGCGTGCTTCTTCAGACAGTGGGTGCAGATCGGCCGGTCTTTGTTGCTATACATCCGTCCACATTTGGGGCATGCGCCGTTTGATCCCGAAGCGTCCTCGCCTGTCGACTCGGAGCCCGCGGTCCACTCTTGTTTTTTCAGCTTTTCAAAAAGAGAAACGAATTTGGTTGCCTTCCCCATCTGCCCGTTGGTGAAGGCGGCGACGATACGCTCCGTTCCGTTATGCCGGATGACGACCATCCCGGAAGCGACGAGATTGACGATCTTGACGGATTCCACAAGCGTCAGCTCCATCGTCTCCAGCCGCCAATTCGTCTGCGGCGCTTCCACCGCCTCTCGAAGTCGCCGCTTCTTAAGTCCCGTATAACCGGTAAACACTTTCTCTCGAATTTCTCTCTCATTCACGGCGATCAGCAACCGGTCTTGGCTCAGTAACAAATAAGTTTCCGCAAAGTCTCCTCGCAAGCTGCGATCGCACAGCAACCATCCGGTCAATTCTTGTTCTGTCAGTCCGACGTCTTGCAGGGCGCCGGCCACCCCGCGATCCAAATTGTTCATAGCGTCTCCAATCCAATTGCAGGTTCTTTCCATTATACCCGAGCGAAAAATCCCTTACAAAGGAAAAAATGAGTATAAAATGTTTGACCCGCTTCCTCGCATAATGATAAATTTTATTTACTATTAAGAAGATTGAGAGAATAGAGCGGGGGAAGCTTATGGTCAGCCCGATTCTCCCCATGGCGGGAAAAATGGATCAGCAGCAATTCACCCAACAAGTCATCTGGATGGGAGAGTGGACTCGTTCGCCCGAATGGGCGGTAAGTCGCGTCAACTCCCCGCGCTCGATCTTGTGGCTCATCCTCGAAGGCAACAAACAAGTTCGCATTAAGGGGATGAGTTACTGCCTGGCTCCCGGAGATCTGGTAATCATCCCGCCGCATACTCTCCATTCGGTAGCCGCATCGCCCGATACCGACTGTCCGGTTCTCCAATTGGCGCTTGGCTGCGACTTGAAATCCGGGAATGACGATTTTTTCGTCAAATTCGGTTTTCCGCATGTAACGCGTATCGAAAGTACCGAGACACTGGAATGGCTTGCCGAAAGTTGGCGGACACTCATGAATTCCGTTCGAGAATATCGGAAGCTGAACCGTATGGATGCGAAAGCTGAGGCCCAATCGGTCGATAAGGGTCGCAGCATCGAACTTGCCTATTGGTACTCCAATGTACAGTCTGACTTTTTTCAACTATTCTCTCTCTTGATCCATACAATGCGAGAGCGGATCGTCGCTCGGCCGACGCCCAAGGACACTCGCGTCGAGCAAGCTTGCGCCATCCTCAGCGAGCATCTGGACGGTAAAACGCAAATAAGCGAAATCGCAAGCCGTGTGTTCTTGAGCGAATCACACTTGCGCTTGCTGTTTCGCCAAACGTTGGGCATATCGCCCAAGTCGTATTTGCGCCGAGCCCGCATGGAGAAAGCCAGGGAATTGCTCAGTATGACCGATCTTGACTTGGCGGAAATTTCCCGTCTGCTCGGCTTCGAGAATCAAAGCCGGTTCAGCCGGGAATTTCGTCAGTCCGAGTCGGTTAGTCCGAAGATATATCGCCGCCAATGGAAAAACTTTTGAGCGCGATTATTGGTTTTTCTTCTCCTCCAACGCCTTGTTGGCGTTGTCGGTCGCCTCGGCTAGCGCTGTGTTGATATCGGACTTGCCCTTCAGTATTTGGTCGATTGCCTTGGTCAGGAACGGCCGAACCAAATCGTCATCCGTCGTCCGATCGGCACCCGGAGTATGTGTCACTTTGAAGATTCCCTGAATGTTCTTGCCTTTGGTCGAAGCCAAGTCACCTGCAAAATTTTTCTTCATCTCCGGATCGTTCAGTGCCGACAGCCGTCCTTGCTTGGTCATCGCCAGTTGATGCTCTTTGTCGGTAATGAGCGAGAGAATCTGCATGATCTCGTTTGGATGCTTCGTTACCGTGGATATCAGCATCACATGGGCGTTCACTTCCCATCCTTTGCCCGGCATATCCTTATACTGCGGGTACGAAACGACATCCCAATTCAATGGATCCCCGTCTGTCACTGCCTGATTGATACTTCCGAGCAAACCTCCGAAGGCAAGAAACATCGCTTCGGTCTTATCCTTGATGAAAGCTCCAGTCGCTTTCTTCCCAATATCGTATCGGTTGTTCGGGATGTTTAGGTTGATGTTCATATACGTTTGAATCAGCTTCTTCCATCCGTCCGTCGTCATATCGGCTTTGCCTGTCTTCTTGTCGATGAAAGGCACAGCAAGCGCCGTCCCGAAGTTGGTGATGCTGTTCGGATCGATCGCCCGATATTGAACGCCGTCTTCCGTGCGAGCCACTTTCTTGCCGAGTTCGATCAACTCGTCGAACGTCATGCCGTCCTTCGGATACGGAACACCAAACTTATCGAATATATCTTTATTGTAAAAGTTCGCGGCGAAATTCATCGAGAAGGGCAGGGCGAACGTTTCCCTTTTGGCGCTGTAGTGCTTAAGCGTTTCCATGATGACGGGATCGAATTTCGCCAAGTCCACATTGTTCCGCTTCGCCAACTCTTGCAAATCCGTGGCTAAGCCCAAGTCGATGTAATCATTGATATAACGGCTGTCTCCGAAAATAAAATCCGGGAAGTTGCCGGCCGCTACCAAATCGGGCGCAGTCTGTCCCTTACCGTTGCGGACGATTTCGATCGTGACATTCGGATACTTCTTATGCACCGGATCGGCGATCAAGTCGGCGAATTCTTTATCCGTCAGCCCAGCCTGTCGTTGGAACATTCGGAGCGTTATCGATTCCGTGGAAAATGCAGGCGCGGCGACGGCCTTGTCTTGGCCTTTGGCCGTGGTTGGGCTCTCGCCTTGGCTCGGGCCCGCCCCTTGGCTGCCGCAACCGGCCATCATCGCCGCGGCCATCAGTACGGCGACGATTCCCATTCTTTTTCGATGCTTGTACAACAACTTGATGCCCCCTCGTATTTTTCGAGTGAAAGAAGGAATATGGGTTCCCCGGCTTGCGCCGGGGAAGGAGAAGCCTTGTCCTCGAGACTACGGTTGCCATTCGGCGGCGGTGCTGGACCACCAATGGGTTCCGTCGTTTGCCAAATACATCGTATGATTTGCATAGGCGCTCCAATAAGTTAGGCCCCTAGTTTGCAATTTGTTTTTGAACGTTACGATATTGGATGCGTTCGTCTGATTGGGAATCAATACTTTACTGAATGTCCTGGAAGGAGCAGCAATATAGTCCAAAAAATCATCCGAGGTCGTACCGGAACCTCCATGATGTGGAGCGGTGATGACTTGAACTGCAGTAAAATTAGTAGTATTAGGATATCTTTGCATTAACAGATCTTGCGCCTCGATTCCCGCATCGCCAGTGAACATAATCCCTTGGTCGCCATACTTGATCGTGAAGATGAGGGAGAGATCGTTGACATATTGCCAGGAACCCGGGGACCACGGCGGGTTGAAGTCGTCTGTCGTTGCAGGTGCATAAACGTGGGCGGATAATGACAATCCGTTATCTGCAACCGTGGTCGGCGTGAATAATTCATCCCCTCTGGTTACATACTTGACCGTCACTCCTTTGCTTGCCGCCTGCCTTTGCATATTAATGCAATCCTGCGAATCGCATGGCGCATTTCCGCCCGGGAACTCCACTACTCCGACATCGTAATTGGCAATTAGGTTGTTGAAGTTTGCAATATGATCCGTATGTTCATGCGTGCCGACCAAATAATCGATTTTTGTAATTCCGAGCGAAGCCAGCTTGTCGTAGAAAGTTTGCGCACTGGCGTCGTTTCCCGCATCCACGACCATGACTTTCCCGTTCGGGAGTCGAACGATAAACCCAGCGCCGGACACATCCACCATGTGAACGGTCAAATTGTGGGTAACCGCCTCGGCCTTGTGCGTTCCGAATTGAACCGTACTGAGAAGCAAAGCAAACGTCAATGCGCAAAATGTCAAAATCCTTAGCAGTTTCTTCTTCACGTTACTTCATACCTCCTTTATTCGATTTAATCCGCTTACACACTTTCGCCTAGTCAAGTATATTGGGCGAATCCCTCATTTCATCGCCTCCCTTCGCCAGAGAATCAAGTGATTTTTGTGAGCACTTACATTATAAAGGATATTGGCTGTACGAAATGGACGTGAACGATTGTCTATTTGATGAAAACGATTATCATAAGGTGCCTTTAAACAATAAAAGCGACACCCCGAGGGTGCCGCTTTTATTGAACGATCCGGATGGTCAGCGCCGCCAGACGAGCTCGCTCCATTGTAACTCGTTGCGGAAGCTTCTAAGCCTCGTGTCACTGTCGATCAGCGCGCACTCGACGCCGACGAGCTCGGCCCAGTCAGCCAATTGCTCCGCGGTGACCGTGTAAGAGAAGCACGTATGGTGCGCGCCGCCGGCGTAGATCCACGCCTCCGCCGAACCGGCGAGTGACGGCTGCGGCTTCCACAGCACGCGGGCGACCGGCAGCTGCGGCATCGCTTGCTCGGGCTGCAGCGCGTCGACCTCGTTCACGAGCAACCGGAAGCGGTGGCCGAGGTCGATCAGCGAGGCGTTGAGCGCCGCGCCGCTGCGACCGTCGAATACAAGGCGAGCCGGGTCGGCTTTGCCGCCGATTCCAAGCGGATGCACTTCAAGCCGAGGCTTCGTTGCGGAGATCGTCGGGCAAATCTCCAGCATGTGGGCGCCGAGAACCATTTCGTTGCCCGGTTCCATATGGTATGTATAATCTTCCATGAAGGACGTGCCCTCGTTGCCGGCGATCATCTTCATCACGCGTACGAGTGCGGCCGTCTTCCAGTCGCCTTCGCCGCCGAAGCCGTAGCCTTGCGCCATCAAGCGCTGAACGGCGAGCCCGGGCAGCTGGGGCAGTCCATGCAAGTCCTCAAACGTGGTCGTAAAGGCGCTGAATCCGCCCTCTTCGAGCAGGGACTTGAGGGCGAGCTCGATTTGAGCTTGCTCGCGGATCGCCTGGCGGGTCGGCCCTTCGGTGCGGCCGGCCGAGACGATGTCATAGAGCGAGGCATATTCTTCGAGCAGCGCGTTCACTTCGCCGACGGGAATCTCCCGCATCCGCTGCACCAAATCGCCGACGCCGTAGCCGTTGATCGACCAGCCGAATTGCAGCTGGGCTTCGACTTTGTCGCCCTCGGTCACAGCCACCTGGCGCATGTTGTCGCCGAAGCGCGCCACCTTGAGGCTGCGCCCTTCGACGACGGCGACGGCTACCCGCATCCAGGCGCCGATGCGAGCTTGCACCTGGGCGTCCGCCCAATGGCCGGCCACCACTTTGCGCGGCTTGCCCATGCGCGAGACGATGAAGCCGTACTCGCGGTCGCCGTGCGCCGCCTGGTTCAAGTTCATGAAGTCCATGTCGATCGTCGACCACGGAATGTCGCGGTTATACTGCGTATGCAGATGGAGCAGCGGTTTACGCAGTTCGGACAGGCCGGCGATCCACATTTTGGCCGGGGAGAACGTGTGCATCCACGTAATCAGGCCGGCGCACTCCGGGTCGCCGTTCGCTTCGACGCACAGGCTGCGGATTTCGTCGGGCGTCTTGACAACCGGCTTGAACTCGACAAAGAAAGGCAGCTTTGCTTCATGGCTCAAGCTTGCGGCGATTTGCCCGGAATGGTCCGCAACCTGCTTCAGTGTCTCTTCTCCATAAAGATGTTGGCTTCCGGTGACGAACCAGAAAACGTACTTTTTCAAATTCAACATGGGAAAATAGCCTCCTTGATAGGAAATATAGACAGATTAAAGGCGCAGAAATGGATTGACTGTATTTTTCTGCCAACCTATAGTTAAAAGTGTAAATCAGCAAAGAAGCGAGGGATATCGAACATCTTTTTGAAACCGCTTAATTCTAGTTATTTTTAACAAAAAAGTAAAGGAGTGTATTTATGATGAGAAAGGGTTTGTCCATGTTGTTCGTCTTTCTTCTTATCGCGACGTCGGCTGCTTGCGGCGGCGAAACCCCAAACGGTTCGACCGCGAACCAAAGCGCGATGAGCCCGCAGAAACCTGTGGAAACGCCCAAGAGCATAGAACCTGTCGAATTGGTCGTCTCCGACGGGTTGGGAGATTTCCCGGAAGAACGCTTCAATAAGGTGATTGCCGAGCCGGTGAAGAAGAAGTTCCCGAATATTACCCTCAAATGGGCGTCGAACAAAGAGATTAAAACCCGTGTAACGGCGGGGGAACCGCTCGACATCGTCATGTCCTCCAGCGGCCTGATGCAAGCTCGCGTGCTGGACTTCAACCTGCAATCCGATATTGCGCCCCTTATCAAGAAATACAACTTCGATCTCAGCAAGGTGGAGCCGACCGCGCTAGACATGTTCAAGAATGGCAATGCCGTCTGGGCGATCCCGTCGTTCATGTCCCCTTCCCCATTGTATTACAATAAGGACATTTTCGATAAATTCGGCGTCGCCTATCCGAAAGACGGCATGACTTGGGACGATGTGTACGAACTGGCCAAGAAAGTGACCCGCAAAGACGGTGACCAACAATATTACGGTTTGTTTCTTTCCTTCGCGCATGTGACCCGGAGGAACCAGTACTCCTTGAACGTCATCGACCCTAAGACGGAAACAGCTGCATTCAATACGGATTCTTGGAAGAAAGTTTACGAAGCGGCGGCTCAATTTTATCTCATACCCGGAATGAATATGACGAGCAAAACCGCGGCGCTTGCTTATCAACGAGATTCGTTCACCAAAGACCGGACTGTAGCGATGTGGCTCCCCGTCAGCACGCTGCATACGGAAGCGGAACTGAAAGGGATGAACTGGGACTTGGCGACGTTCCCGGTTTACAAAGATAAACCCGGAGTCGGTCCCCAACCGTATCCGGTCGGCTTCTTCGTGACGACATCCAGCAAGCACAAGGATGAAGCGTTCCAGGCGGCCGCATACATGGCATCGGAACAATACCAATTGCCCTGGATCAAGCAGGGCGAATTTTTGACGGCGTTGAAAAGCGACACCCTTCGCTCTGCTTTCGGGCAAGATACGGACATGTACAAAGGCAAGAATACGAAAGCGATGCTGCCGGCGAAATATGCCCCGGCTTCCGCCATTACGAAATATAACGGCGATGCTGAAGGCCAGATGAACACCGCATTCACCAAAGTCATATTGAATCAGAAAGATCTGAATACAGCGCTCCGAGAAGCGGAGGAAGCCACCAACAAGAAGATTGCTGAGAAAAGGGCGACAGGCAACAAGTAACCGGCAGCTTGCTCATGTGATGCGGCCGTTTCAGCCGGCGCAAGCCGTTAATGCGCTGCGTCTTTCATCGTTTTCAGCCGCTTCATGACGTCGTTGCCGCCGCGTCCGAAATAGTCGTGCAACAGCGTGTATTCTTGATACAGCTTCTCGTAAACGGCGACGTTTGCCGGGATCGGCTTGTACGTTTCTTCGCGTACGCGGGCCATCTTTTGCGCTGCGTCGACGATCGAATCGTAGCCGCCCAAGGCCGAGCCGGCAGCCACCGCGCCGAACATCGCTGCGCCCAAAGCCGGCGTTTGCTTGGAATCGGCAACTTTAATTTCGCGATTCGTCACGTCGGCGTAAATTTGCATCAGCAGCTGGTTGCGCTGGGGCAAGCCGCCGCAGGCGTACAGCTCGTCCACCGCGACTCCTTGCGCGGCGAAGGCGTCGACGATTTTGCGCGTGCCGAACGCTGTCGCTTCCAATAATGTACGGTAAATCTCCTCCGGCTTCGTATTCAGCGTGCAGCCGAGAAGCACGCCGGTCAGATCCGCATCAACCAGCACGGAGCGGTTGCCGTTCCACCAATCGAGCGCGAGCAAGCCGGTCTCGCCGGGCTTAAACTGCGCGGCTCGGCGCTCCAGCCATTCGTGGACGTTAATACCCTCTTGCTGTGCCGCATCTTTGACATACGCCGGGACGGCCCGACCGACGAACCAGGCAAAAATATCGCCGACTGCCGATTGCCCGGCCTCGTACCCCATGTAGCCGGGAATGATCCCGTCTTCGACGACGCCGCACATGCCTTCGACATGCTTCTCCTCGGCGGAGAGCAGCATATGGCAGATGGACGTGCCCATCGCCATGACGAGCTTGCCGGGGGTGACAACGCCGACCCCGGGTACAGCCGCGTGGGCGTCGACGTTGCCGACGGCGACCGCAGTGCCGGGCGCCAAACCGAGCAGCCCGGCCATCTCCGGCGTCAATCCGCCTGCTCTCGTGCCTAGCGGAGCAATGCGGCCGCGCAGCTTCGTCTCCGTCAAATCGGCGAGCCGCGGGTCAAGCGCCTCAAAGTACGCGCGGTCCGGGTAGCCGTCCTGCTTGTGCCACAGCGCTTTGTAGCCCGAGGTGCAGCTGTTGCGCACGATGTTGCCGGTGAGCTGCCCGACAACCCAATCGGTCGCCTCCACGAACTGGTCAGCCTGCCCATAAATATCCGGCGCCTCATTCAATATTTGCCAAATTTTGGCCAGCATCCATTCCGAAGACGTCTTGCCGCCGTAGCGCGCCAAGAACTTCTCTCCCCGCTGCTCGGCCACTTCGTTGATCCGATTCGCCTCGTCCTGCGCGGCGTGATGCTTCCACAGCTTGATCCAGCTATGCGGATTGCCGCTGAGCTCCGGCTTCAAGCACAGCGGCTGCCCCGCTTCATCGATCCCGATGATGTCGGCCGGATCGACTTGCGACAGCTTCACCGCTTGCGGCACCGAGCGCTTCAGCACCTCGATGTAATCGAGCGGATGCTGCAAAGCCCAGTCATGCTCCAGTTTCTGCCCGCTGCCGGGCAGTGTCTCGCTGATCACCCCGTGCGGGTACGGAGTGACGTGCTCGGCCACTTCCCGCCCGTCGGCCAAGTCGACCAGCACCGCTCGTCCCGATTCCGTGCCGTAGTCAATCCCAATCGCGTATTTTGCCATATGTAGTTCCTCCTTGCGGATTTTATGTGCTTCATTCACATTTTCATTTTTGACCGTAATAGGCGTTCTTCCCATGTTTGCGCAAGTAGTGGCGATCGAGCAGCGCTTGGCTCATCGGTTGAGCCGTCGGATTCAGCATCCGGGTCGCGTAAGCCATCTTCGCCGTCTCCTCCAGCACCACCGCGTTGTGCAGCGCATCATGGGCATCCTTGCCCCAAGCGAACGGCGCGTGATTGCGCACAAGTACGCCGGGAATTTGCCCGTAATCCAGATCGCGAAACGTCTCGATGATCACATTCCCCGTCTCGGCCTCGTACGCGCCTTGAATTTCTTCATCCGTCATCGCCCGTGTACAAGGAATTTCCCCGTAAAAATAATCCGCCTGCGTCGTGCCGTAGGCCGGAATGCCTTGCCCTGCCTGCGCCCACGAAGTCGCCCACGAAGAGTGGGTATGGACGATGCCCCCTAGCCCTGGAAACGCGCGGTACAGCGCAACGTGCGTTGGAGTGTCTGACGACGGCTTAAGCATTCCCTCAACGACATTCCCGTCCAGATCGACCACCGTCATGTCTTCCGGCCGCAGCGCTTCGTACTCCACCCCGCTCGGCTTGATCACTACCAGCCCTCGCTCGCGGTCGATCCCGCTGACGTTGCCCCACGTGAACGTAACGAGTCCGTAATGCGGCAAAGCGCGGTTCGCTTCGCACACTTGTGCTTTCAATTGATCCAACATGAGACCCTCCGACTATTCAAAAAAAGTAAAATAACCCCACAAAGTGTAGTCTTGCTTCGAAGCTGATCCAGGTACTTTGCGGGGGCCCCGGAACTTATAAAAACTATAAAAGTAAAATAACCGCATTCTCCCCCATTATAAACGAGGGGCACATCCGAAAGCTATAACAGCTTCTTGCGGTCGCAATAGTAATTTTTTGTGAAACATCTTTCGTTCGGCACGCGTTAAGAAGGTAATGATTTCCGGAAGAGGATCTGTCGGGATGGGGAGGATGAAGGAATGAGAAGAAGTTGGTCGGTGTTGTTGTTTTCGCTTAGTTTTATCATTTTGACAGCGGCGTCTATGCCCGGCGATTTGACCTGGGCGGAAGCGACGGAGGAAGCACCACAG
The DNA here is from genome assembly GCA_020697475.1 of Paenibacillaceae bacterium. Classification (GTDB taxonomy): domain Bacteria; phylum Bacillota; class Bacilli; order Paenibacillales; family NBRC-103111; genus JAJFMO01. Next base: position 11,001 of record JAJFMO010000077.1, read on the forward strand.
GCAGCGGTGGAGATGGCCGGGATGTCGACGTCGACGGAAATCCAGGTGGGCGTCGATGGGGAGCTTACGGCGTTTGATCCGCCTGCGCGGCTGATCGACAACCGCTTGATGACGCCGCTCCGAGCAACGGCGGAGGCGCTTAACGCGCAAGTTGAGTGATCGGAGTCCGCAAATGCGGCGACGGTAAGTAAGGATGATGCGACTGTGGAGTTGAGGCTGGGGGAAGCGACAGCGTACGTTGATGGGATCGAAGTAGAGCTGAGCGACCCGACAACGATGATCGATGGTTCAATTTATGTGCCTCTGCGCTCGTTCTGTGAGCTGCTTGGCGCTGTCGTCAGCTGGAACGATGTGAGCCGCACCGTTTATATCGCCAACGGCGCAACTCCGTTGCCGGTTGTCGGCTCGGAGGAGGAACTGCGTGCATTACTCGAGCAATCCAGACAGGGCGCGCTTGGCGCCGGCGGGATTGTCGAGGAGGCTATCCCTCTTGTCAAACCCGCCCCGTCGCTGCAGAAGAATGCGTCTTCCGCTGAGCGCGTCGCACCGCCTGCAGCGGACGGTGGCGCTGCGACGGGCGGCAGTGCGGGGGGCGGCGGTGCCGTCGATTACTCCACTACCAATATCCAGGAGCAAGGGGTTGACGAAGCCGATATCGTCAAGACGGACGGAGAATATATTTACACGGTCAGCCAGGGGCGTGTCATGATCGTGCGGGCGTATCCGGCTGAACATATGGAGCTCGTGGGGCAGATTGCGCTGGAGCAGTTCCGTCCGCAGGAGTTGTATGTGGATGACGAGCGTCTCGTTGTGATCGGTTCCACTGTCACTCCTGCCCCCCTGATCAAGCAAAAAGCTGCCGCCAATCTACCCATCACTCCGACCAGGTACCCTGTCGTCGTCTCGACGTCGATGAAAGCACTCATATACGACATCAGCGATAAGTCGAATATTGTTAAACAGCGGGAACTGGAGCTTGGCGGCCGCTACGTGACATCGCGGAAAATCGGTTCCGCGCTCTATCTGGTGGCCAATAAGCAATCGTACGCTTATGTGCCCATGGCGGAGGGCGGTTCCATGAGGGCCGACATCCCGGAACCGCCGACCTACCGCGACTCTGCCGGGGGTGGTGAGCTCAGCGACCTGACTTCGCTTGGCTACGACCGGATTCGCTACTTCCCCGACAGCTTATTTTCCAGCTATTTGGTGATCGGCAGCATCGACTTGGCCGTAGACCGTCCGGACTTCGACGTCCAGGCGTATTTGGGCGCAGGGCAAACGGTATATGCGTCGGACAAAAACTTGTACGTGACTACCACCCGCAGCCAATTATCGGTGGACTCTCTGACACCGGATTCACCTACGCAACAGACTGCGATTTACCGTTTTGCGCTCGATCGGGGCAAAGCTCGGTACGCCGCCCAAGGCTCGGTGCCCGGAACGCCGCTCAACCAGTGGTCGATGGACGAAACGGACGGCTATTTCCGGATCGCAACGACGGCGAGTGTGAGGAGTGCAGAGCATTTTTACACAACGAAAAACAACCTTTACATTCTTGACGAAACGCTACAGGTGACCGGAAGCTTGGAAAATTTGGCGCCGGGCGAGCGAATATATTCCGTCCGATTCATGGATTCTCGCGGTTACTTGGTCACGTTCAAGAGGGTTGACCCGCTGTTCGCGATCGATCTGTCCGATCCGCACGACCCGCATGTGCTCGGGCAGCTCAAAATCCCCGGATACAGCGACTATTTGCAGCCTTACGACGAGAATCATCTGATCGGATTCGGCAAAAACACGACCGCCGCTACCGGCGCACAACCGATCATTCCCCTGGGTATGAAAATGGCGCTCTTCGACGTCACCGACGTCGCTCATCCGACTCAGTTGTTCGAGGAATCGATCGGGGAACGCGGAACCGATTCACCGCTCCTGCACAACCCCAAGGCCCTCTTGTTCAGCAAGGAGCGAGGCCTGATCGCCTTCCCCGTGACGGTATGGGAAGAAGCAACGAGCCGACCCGCCCAGCGGGGGCTGGTGAGTCGGCCGGCGTTCCAAGGCGCGTATGTGTTCAGCCTCGATTTGGCGAGCGGATTCAACTTGCGCGGGAAAATCCCGCACCAACAAATTGAGCGCATTCTGTACATTGGCGACCGCTTCTACACAGTATCCCCTACGCGAATCCAGGCGAACGATTATGATACGTTAGGGGCTGTCTCCGAGTTAACGCTTAAGTGACATTTATGGGGATTCTCAAATACGAAAAAAACCGTCAAGGGGTAGGGATCTTGACGGTTTTTTTCGCTTTTGGCGGAAT
>JAJFMO010000580.1 GCA_020697475.1 Paenibacillaceae bacterium
GAGAATACAATAGAAGTACATCTTGAAACAGTGTTCCATATACGGAACAACAGACGCAATCGGCACCAACCGCACCCATATCAAGAGGAGGTTGATCCATGTTGCGAACAAGCTTAGCATCGTTGTCCCCCCTGTTCATGCTGGCTGTGATGTCAATCTGGCTGGGAGGTTGTGGGCAAGGCGAGCAGCAGGCCGGCGACACTGCATCCAGCACCACCGCAACCGCCACAGCCGGGGCAACTGCAGCGAACACCACCGCTGCAAAGGAGCCCGCTTCAACCGCGCCCGTAACTTTGAAAGTGTTGATGAGCCCGTCCGAGGACTACTTCAACCAATTTATCGCCGCCCCGGTCAAGGCGAAGTTCCCCAACGTGACCATGCAATATTACGATGTGGCCAAACACCCGGTTGATCAGTTGGTGATGACCGGCGAAATCCCCGACATTTACAACGGATATTACAACACGTACCGAATGAAAGAGTTCCAACTGCAATACGATCTGACCCCTCTGATCAAAAAGTATAATTTCAACGTCACCCGCATCGATGACGCCTTGATGCAAAGTACGAAGGAGTTCAGCGTCAAAGGGGAACTGGACGGTTTGCCGGCCAACCGCAACGGCGCCACGACCGTGTATAGCAAGGACATTTTCGACAAGTTCGGGGTTCCGTATCCGAAAGACGGCATGACGTGGGACGATATGCTCAGTTTGGCGGCGAAGATGACACGGACGGCGGACGGCATTGAGTATTCCGGTTTCCATCTGAACAGCTATCTGCACATCAAGCGGGAGCTTGGCTTAAGCTTCTTCGACGCGAACGGCAAGGCGCAGGTGACGACGCCCGGCTGGCAGAAGCTGGCCCAGACGATGAAAGCAATTAACGCCATTCCCGGGAATAACCCGAAGGGCGGGACTTATGGCATTTTTACCAATAAAAATATTGCGATTGACGTCGGAGGCCTGGTCAGCTTCCTGCACCACCAAGATCAGATCAGCCCGCAGGTGAACTGGGACATTGCCACCTACCCGGTGTTCAAGGAAGCGCCGGAAAGTGTGCCGAGCGAATTCGGCAACATCTACGCGATCCCGGGGCAAAGCAAGAATAAGGACATCGCTTTCCAGATCATCGACTACCTGCTTTCCGACGAAGTGCAGAAGATGATCGCCGTGGGCGGCAACGAGATGTCGTCGCTGAAGAACCCCGAGCTGCAGAAGGCGTTCGGATCGGAGTTGCCGTTGCTCAAAGGCAAGAACGTCGCGGCGATTTTCAAGCTGAAGCCGACGGCCCAGCGGGTCGAAGACAATTACAGCACCGCCAATTCGGTGATGAACAAGGCCCTTGCGAATATGCTGGCGAAAAACCAGGATATCAACACCGCCCTGCGCGAAGCCGAGGAACAATTGAACAAGAGTGTGGCGGAATTAAATAGCAGATAAGATGAAACAGATATGAGAGGGAGAGATGAGAAAAATGAATTTGGGAATCATCGGGACGGGGAATCGCGGCAGGCTGTTGGCCAGATCGGCGCAACGGATCGAGGGCGTGAACATGATCGCTGCTGCCGACCCATATGAGGATAATCTGCTTAAGTGCAAATCCGAACTGCACGACGGGCTGCGCACGATGTCGGATTACCATGAGTTGCTGGCGATGGATGATGTGGATGGCGTTATTATCGCCACTCCCAATGCCACCCACACTGCGGTCGCGCTGGACGTATTGGCGGCTGGAAAGCCGATTTATTTGGAGAAACCGATGGCCACGACGGTCAACGATTGCGAACGGATCATGGAAGCGGCGGAAAAGACCGGCGTTCCTCTCATGGTCGGGCTGCAATTGAGATACAGCGGAGTGTTTCGTAAAGTGAAGGAACTGATCGACCAAGGGAAGATCGGTCAAGTACGGATGATCTGGTGCAAAGAGTTCCGCCAACCTTTCATCCCCGGAGCGGGTGAGTGGAGATTGTCGCAAGAAGCGTCCGGCGGCAGCTTGGTGGAGAAAAATTGCCATCATTTCGATCTGTTCAACTGGTTCGCGCAGTCCAACCCGGTGAAAGTGGCGGCGTTCGGAGGAGGAGACGTGATTTACAAGGGCGGCGAAATCGTTGATAACGCCTGGACGATCATCGAGTACGAGAACGGAGTGCGGGCGAACCTCGGATTGTGCATGTTCCATAAATCGAAGCACGATTTGGAAATCGGGGTGATCGGGGACGAAGGGCTGATAGAAAGCTTCTTCAAGCGTTCGGAAATCGTCGTTCATCGTCACGGGGTGGCGGAGCCGGAAGTATATAACGTCAAGCCGCTGAACAATTCAGGCCATGGCGGTACAGATTTTCCCGCGATGGAGGCGTTTGTCGGGATGGTGAGAGGCCGGTCGGGTGGAACGGCGGGAACAGGCGCAGCAGACGGAACAAACGGGGCGGCTGATTTGCAAGCGGCGCTGGACAGCGTGGCGATCGGCATCGCCGCTGAACGGGCGATAGCCGAAGGGCGAGTGATCGAGCTGTCCGACTTGTTCTCGTCGACGGCAACGACGCAGGCTTAACCTGGCGAATGGGAAAGGGAGGGACAGGATCCTCCCCTTGCCATTTTTTGTTCCGGGGACCCCGATTTTGGCAAAGACGTCGATCAATCTGCGGAGGTATACGATCAGAGACGTGAAGCAGTAGCTCCACTTTGGGGGTGATTTCAAACCATGAACGCGTGCTTCGCCCATCCATACTCAGGATCGTCGAGGTCGGCGTCCTTATAGGTGCTGA
>JAJFMO010000581.1 GCA_020697475.1 Paenibacillaceae bacterium
AATGGAAGGATCCGGAAGATGAACCGCTGCGACAGTTGGCTTGCCAAGCCGCAGAGCAGTACGCCATTGTTGCGGGCAATCTGTCGACGATGCGCGATATGTTCCCGTTCCCACATGGCGGCGAACCTGTAAACGAAGCGGAGGCGACCCGGGCCATCACCCTGTTGAAGGAAGCCAAGGAAGCGGAGACGGCGGGTGTGACGCTGCTTGCGCGAATGCTGGAGCTGCTCGAGCAGGAAGCATAGGACCGTATGAATTAAGACTGATAGATTTCCGCCATCCCCGGCATCTATTTACTGAGAGTCACATTTTCATACAATAGGAGAATCGACAATGACAGCGGTACCGGATCTTTACTACGACGGTGGAGAAATTGATGTGCTGTGGGACAACCACGACCAGGCGATCGAGTGGTATGTGAATTACATGGGATGTGAAGTGCAGCGCAAGGAGCAATGGAAACCCGACCCACGCGCGCTCAAGGGCAGGATGTCCCACCTGGGATTATGGTACGTGGCTTAACTCCGTGATTACCTCGCAGCGACTCTCGTTTCATTATGCGGAAAGAGGAAGCGTCGACCCCCATATCCGCTGGTGCTGGAGGACGCGGGATATTCAAGCGGTTCATGATCATTTTGGCGAGCAAGGAATTCGGGTTTCGGATATTTATGTCGGCCCCGACGGTCGAAGGTATTTCGACTTCTGGGCGACGTCGGAGGGGGCGCGGCTGACTGCCGTGGAGGATGACAAGCTGGAGACTGCGGGGTTTAGGCCTTCCCTGACCCGGATCGGCGTTCGCGACCTGCGGTCGGCAAGGGAGTGGTATCGCGACCACGTCGGCATGGGCTTGCTGGAGGATCATAGCGAGGACGGGTACCTCCTTATGAGCCTCAAAGAGAACTATTCGGACCGCAATTCTCATTGGATCCTGGAGAAACTCCCGGAGGACGCCTATACGGGAAAAATTGACGGCCCGATTCGTCCGCTGACATTGGTTAAAAATCGCGATGATTTCTTTGCCTACCATCAATTTTTGCGGGATAGCGGGGTCGAGTGCGGGGAAGTCGGAGGATTTTTGGCAAAAGGCCGCGTGTTGTTCCACTTCTACGATCCCGACGGCAACCGGTTCAATGTCTCTCATTGTTAGCAGCGAATGTGAAGTAAGGCCAGCAGGCTTCCACGTTTGGAAGTCTGTTGGCCTATTCGGGTCGCGGTCAGGCAAAGCTAAACGTCCGATCCGTTGTTCCCCGCATGCCCCTCTTGTGCCTGAATTTCCTTCAAATACTCGTCCAACCGATCGAACCGCTCCTCCCAAACATGGCGGAACGTCTCCAGCCACTCGCTCATCTCGGCCAGCGGCTTCGGCTGCAGCTGGTAGATTCGCCGATTGGCGATCGGTTGCACGGCAACGAGTCCGGAGTCGTTCAAGACGCGCAGATGTTTGGAGGCCTGCGGCTGCTCCAGGGAAAGCCGTTTGGCGATTTCGTTCACCGAAAGCGGCCCTTTGCGCAGCAGTTCGATGATGCTCAGTCGCTTCGGCTCGGCGAGGGCGCTGAACGTGGCTGCATTCATTGCCATTCCACCAGGCATTCGTCGAGGTTGCCGAGCGCCATCGTAAGCCCCGGGATGATTCCGAAATCGACTGTGGTTTTGAAATCTACCGCTGTCGCGAACTCGAAGCGCAGGGCTACGATTGTTTGGTCACCTTGATCGCCGAAGGTGATCGTCACCCGCTGATCCGGGGGGCTTCCTTGAATCGGATGGCCGTTCTCGTCCACGAACGCAGCAGTATACACGATTCGTTCCGCCTCGACGACTTCGCTGTACACGCACTTGATCCATTCTTTCTCCCCTTTGGGCGAACACATGGCGTATTGCCACACCCCTCCCGGTCGAAGATCGATTTGGCAATCGGTGACCTGGTACGGCTTCGGCGCCCACCAGCGCGCAACGCGCTCAGGTTCCGAGAACGCCTTAAACACGAGCCCTCGCGGCGCATCGAAAATCCGCTCCATTACGAAATCTTTCTCCCCCATGCGGGTTGTTGGGGTGGCAGCTGCATTTTTCACCATGATCCTTATCCTCCTTAAAAAGTTCTTGCCACAAATATACCATAAACGGAATATTCCATCAATAGCATATACAAAAATTGTATGGGCAGGACTAATGTCTCTTTACGATATTGTCGATAAGCTAATAGAAATGGATGCTTGGGATGCAACATATCCCGGGAATCTTTCGTTCAAGTTAAGGGATATTCTGAAATCGGAGAAAGAAACGCGGAGGGGACAAGCAAGCATGCGGGGGTATTTGGGTAGAGGGGTATTTTTCACTTGATCTTAATGGTATGTTTGGGTGTGTCGGGGCGGTGACGTTGACGGCCACTTTGTCCGACGGCACGAAGAAGGATGTCTACGCGGATGCGCAGTGGAAATCGAGCAATTACAAAGTCGCTGACGTCTCGGCGGGGGTTGTTACGGCGATCGGGCCTGGGAAGGCGACGGTGACCGGAACGTTCGGCGGCAAGAGCGCGACGGTGCAGGTCGAGGTCGATTCTTTGCAATATTTGAAGACGGACATCATTCTGATCAGTATTGAGCAAGGCAGCACGGTGGAAGCGAAGGCAACCGCCACGTTCAGTGATCTGAGCGAGGAGGACGTGACGATCCCGGCCATGTGGACGACGTCCAGCATCCGCATCGCCGACGTCAAGGACGGCATCATCCGCGCGGTCAGCAAGGGGAGGGCGACGATCACGGTC
>JAJFMO010000582.1 GCA_020697475.1 Paenibacillaceae bacterium
GGAGTCCAAGGGAATGCTAAATTTCTCATGGAAGGAACCGACAATTGGATGCAGACGCTCAGGAATCATGGATTCCGCTGCGTTTCCGTCGGCAAAACGCATCTGGTCCATGCCGGCAGCTTCCATCTCCAGATTCCCCCGGGCGATTCCTTCGGCGATCAGGGCGGTTGGAATCACTTTGAACCGGCGCCGAGTCCGGAGCAGGAGGAGTTGTACTATGACATTCATACGGCGCGCCGGGCTTGTGCAGCTTTGGATAAGCTGAAAAAAACCGAGCCTTTCGCCATGTTTGTCGGATTCCATGCACCTCACGAGCCGTACGTGATGCCTGAGAAATATCTTGCCTACTGCAAGCCCGAGGACGTTCCTCTTCCGGGAAACAGGGATCGCAGCGAATACAGCAGCAAATCTGAGGGCTACCGCAGACGTTTTGATTTGTTTAAAAATAAATTCGGAGAAATAACGGACGATATGGTTCGCCGGGGGATTGCCGGGCATCATTGCTTGCTGAAAATGGTGGACGACTGTCTCGGGATGATCATGGACAAATTGAGAGAGCAACAAATGCTGGACGATACGTTAGTTATTTTTACATCCGATCACGGAGAATTGCTTGGAGAGCATTATTTGTTCAATAAAGCGGGAACCTCGTACGAGTCGGAGATCCGCATTCCGTTCATGATTCGTTTTCCCGACGGATACAAAAAAGGAGAATGCGTGTCGAATCTGGCGTCGAGTATCGATTTTGTGCCGACGTTGTACGAGCTCCTGGGAATTGACCCGGATGTTTCGCTGCCCGGATATTCCCTAATGCCTGCGATTCGGGACGGAAGTGAGCTAAGAAGCTATATCACGACCACGGGCACGGGCACGATGGGGATCCGTACGGAGAAGCATAAGCTTTGGTACCATGCCGGGGACAAAGATGGGGAATTGTATGATTTGAAGGACGACCCTTCGGAGTTGCGCAATTTGTACCATGCTCCCGAAGCGGGAGAACTGCGCCGGGAACTGTTTGAATTAATGCTTCATGCCAGGGTAACGGAAGATAATCGAGGGAGCAGGCCCACGCGGAGTCAAATACGGCTTCATGATGAAGCCAAAACCGCCTTCGAGCCGGAAATCGTTTGATAGGGTTTGGGAGGGAAATATTCATTTCCTTCGCTTCCCTGTATCAAAAGAAGTATGCGCTTACAAATTCTGTGTTATGAATGTAGGATGTGTAAATAGGGGAGAAACTGTGAAAGGAGGTGCGACATGAATTCTCTGCCCGGTCTGCTATTATTGGAGAATGTGCGATTAAGGGAATAATTTGATTGCCTGCCGCAAAATTTTGAAAGAGTAGAGAGCTTTGAAAGAAAGGACAACTTTGAAGAGAACAAAACATTTGAAAGAAAACAAAACATTATTAAGAAAGGAATGATTTCTTGTGCAAAAGAATTTTCGAATTGCGGCTATATTCACAATCATACTTTCTTTGGTTCTCACCACGTCGTATTTCTCAAACGATTCCGTCGTCAAAGCAGCAGGTCCGTATTTGACTGTTCACGTGCTGGATGTGGATGACTCCGGTTATATCATTGAACTTCCGGATGGAAAGATCATGGTCGTGGATGCGGGGAGGAGCTCTGAACTCACCAAAGTCGAAAACAAACTTAATGCGCTCGGCATAACGAAAATTGATTATTTGGTCGGCACTCATGAGCATACCGATCATATTGCGAACTTCGACTCGCTCATCAACGACTACACGATCGGCGGAGTTTATTTTCCAGACGCCCCCGCGCCATGCAATAATACCGTTTGTAATGATATGAAGACAGCGGCGAGCAATAATGGCGTTACGATCCACTATATGAATGCGGGTCAAAGAATTTTCCCGACAACAACGGTGAACGGGTTGACTTTGTCTACCTTCGTTTTTGCGCCCCATGCTGACGATGACTACAGCGCTTATTATACTGAAGGTTCAACTGAGTCGATTAACTCTTACTCGATGGTATTGGATTTAGTTTATGGCTCCAAAAAGATTCTGTTTACCGGTGATATTTATCCAGAAGCCCAGGACGTGCTCACCTCTAACTATACACTCGGAGGCCATAATATTATAACCGCCCCACACCATGGATATGGTGGCACGAATCAGGCTTCCTTCTTGGATTATATGGAAGCCGCAGGTACGAGTAAGATCATCATTGACAATCAGAAAGGCTGTGGTACTGTAGTTGATTTCAAATATTTGTTGCAGACGAGAGGAACCAGCAAATATTGGAGTATCGGGTACAATCATGATTTCTATCAGCGAACGGACGGCATTAATTGGTCGACCGATTCAACCGCCGAATGGTCGCCAGGGGATCCGGTAGTTGTCCCTCCAGTAGATCATTCTTGTCCGTAAATAAAGAGAAGCGCTTCCCCGGTGATTGCACTGGGGAAGCTAATCATTCATTGCAGGGAAGAGGGGAATTCATGATTGAATACGTATAAATATTATTTGAGAGACGCCCAGGAAGGAATACGCCGAAATCTTGTGGATCTGAATGTCGACACGCAGCAAGTGGCCGATCTCCTTCGTTCTCAACCGTATGTACAATCCGTTTCCATAGAAACAAGAGCAGAAGCGTTAGACAGCATGAAATCATTTTTTACCGGCAACGAAGAGGTATTGACCGCATTGAGCGAGAGCCCGATTCCGGACGCGATTTCCATCGAATTGAAAGACAAGAGTCATCTCGCCTACGTTGCCGAACAACTGAAGAGCATGAACGGGATCTCGGATGTGGTTTATGGACAAGAGTTTGCCAAGAAGGTGCTCTCCTGGTCCGATACGGTGAATCAATATGGCGTCCTGATCTTGGCCGTATTGCTCGTCTCCTCTTTTCTGACGATCCATATTACCGTCAATTTAGCCATGTACCAACGCCGTAAAGAGATCCGAATTAAGCTGTTGCTGGGAGCAAAGGAATCTCATGTCAGAAATCAGTTTCTGTTTGAAGGTTTTATTCTCGGTCTTGTCAGCAGCATTCTGGCCAGTTTTGTGATTTATTTCATTTACCGGAACGGGTTGTTCCACCTGCAATTGAAATACGGAGCCATTTTTCATTTTACCCCGCTCTATATCAATCTCACGATGTTCATCGTCATGATCGCGGGAGCCTTCATCGGACTGTCCGGAAGTTATTTCTCGTCAAGGAAGCTGATCGACCATGGTTAGAAAGATGATCCTGATTGCAAGTGTGGGCTTATTGCTAACGACGGCAACCGCGTATGCGCATATTGCGGGGGTATTCAAAGATTTTCTTTGGGGTGCCAATCAAGACACCTTTGAACAATTGAAACAGCAGATCGACCAGTCGAAACAAGACATGGCGCAAATATCCATCAAGGTGGATCAACAGAAACAAGAGTACGATCAGAAGGCGGATAAGGCTGTCTCCTTGATTCAGTTTTATCGTTCGATCGGTCTGGACGCTTATTTCAAATTTATTTCCGGATCCGGCGATATCGTCGATGTCCTGGCCAACCGCCAACTGCTGGCCCTCAAGATGCAGGAGGATTTAAAGGGCATTGAAGATCTTTACCTTGCTTACATGTCTTTAAAAACGGCGGAAACCTCGCTGCAAGATTATAAAGATTTATTAAGGATCATCGAAGGGAATTTGGAAGCCAGAAACCGTTTGACCGAGTCCAATCCCGGGTTAACTTCGGAGCAATTGGGGAACATCGCCTTCACCCAATGGAATGCTCATGCGGCTGACCTGGTGGCCTCAATCCGTGCCGATTCTGAACTGTTGAATGGACATCTGAAGGAGGTTGTGACAAGGCAATCCCCTCAATCTCCTTACCGAATCGATGAAGGTCTGTTCAATAAAAGAGCGAAATTAACGTATTTTTTTCGATCCGATCACATTTACGTCCATTATCAAAAAGAAGATGCGGATGTTGTTTTACTTGGAGAAGTGAGTAAGATAGGTCCCAAAATCGCCAGCTTGCAATTTGAGGCCGGATATATGAACGGGATTGAAATTCAAGATCAATACTTAGCTTTTCAACTTCCGGGTATGAAAATTGATTACGGTCTACTGGAACCCGACTCCGACTCCTTTTATGCGGATCAAGTCGATGGAGCCCTTGTGTTGCAACCCGCCGAAAATGCAGTTGAATAATCATTCTGCCAATTGCCGAAAGGAGGAGCTGGAAAATGAAAAAAGGTTGCTTATCGTTGCTGCTAATCACACTATTCATGAGTATCTTCAGTGCTTCGGTATTGGCTCATGTGACCAACGAGAAGACATTATACGATGACATTCAATATTCGAAGGCGATCGAGCAAATTGTTTATCTAAGCGGTCTGAATGTGATCCCTTATGAGAGCGGCGCAGCGCTGTACAAACCGACGAGCCTGTTGTCCAAGAGAGATTTGGCGTTTTGGGCCGCTTCCTTTGCGGGCATAGGGAATGCGAATGCGAAGCGGGAGGATTTGGAGCAAGCGGCCGTGAAAAAAGGGATGATGAGCAATCTGGATGGGAATGCCACCTATGCCGATGTGAATCAAGCTTATTTTAACGGAAAAGCGCCGGTGCCGAATCCGGACAAAACGTTAACGAGGGAAGACTTCGCCTTATTTATGGGACAGTTCTTCAATCAAAAAGTAGACGGTAAAACGTTGTATGATATGGCGCATTTTGAACAAGGCCCGACGGGAGTTATCGAGAAAGTGACTTCGAATCAAATCAGGGACGCAAAAAGCGGGCAAATCGAAAATCAATTTATGTTTACAATCAAGGGAAAAGATTACCAAGTTGCCGATCATCCCAAGGTCATGTACGGGCCGACGGATCTAACCGGATGGAATGGAAAAAAAATCGCAGACTCACGGTTAACGAAAGCGGAAGGTAAAGATGTGCTCGAAATCATCAAATTGGAGAAAGGGCAGTTTCCAATCAGTCAAGACAATGCCGATTCCGCCGGCCATCAGAAAGGAACGCCGCCGATCGTGCCCATCCTCGGGGGAGTCATTTTACTCATTGTGATCCTATGGCTATATAGAAGAGGGCGAAC
>JAJFMO010000583.1 GCA_020697475.1 Paenibacillaceae bacterium
GCTCAGTGATTTGCCCAACGTCAATGCCGGCAATTTTTCCGTTTGGCCGGGCAGCCACCATCTATATGAGCGGTATTTCCGCGAACTTGGGCCGGAGTCGCTGCTTTCCGGCATGCCGCCGGTCGATTTGCCGGAACCGCGGCAAATTATCGGTCAGGCGGGTGACGCGGTGTTTTGTCACTATCAGTTGGCTCACGGAATCGCTCCCAACGTTTCGCCGAATGTTCGTTACGCCGTCTTTTTCCGTTTGCGGCATGTCGACCACGCGACGGATTGGAAAGCGCCGATGACCGATCTATGGCTGCATTGGCCGGGAATTCGGGAGCTGAAGTAAGTCCAGGCAATTTATTACTAAATCTTTCAACAAATCACCGGTTGCACGATCCGGTGATTTGTTATTTCTGAAGAAATTTTTCAACCATATTCTCCCGAACGCCCTGTCCAACTTTTCACCCTCAACACCGTTAATTCAGGTATAATAGAAAATGGAATTTTCGCCAAAAATGAAGCGGGGAGGATTTACGGAATGAAGCGCAAACCGAATATTTTGTTTTTCTTTACCGATGACCAGAGGTTCGACACGATCGCCGCGCTGGGCAACAAGGAAATTCACACTCCGAACATGGACGAGCTGGTGAGGTCGGGCACCGCCTTTACGCACGCGCACATTCCCGGAGGAACATCAGGCGCTGTGTGCATGCCGAGCCGGGCGATGCTGCATACCGGGCGCACGCTGTTCCACCTGCACAACAACGGCAACCGCATCCCTCGCGACCATGTCATGCTGGGAGAGGCGTTGCAGCAAACGGGATATTCGACATTCGGCGTCGGCAAATGGCATAACGGTCCGGATTCCTACGCCAGAAGCTTCATGGACGGCGGCGAAATCATGTTCGGCGGCATGGCCGACCATTGGAACGTACCGGCTTACAGCTACGATCCGACCGGCAAGTATGACAAGGTCGCCAAGCAAGTTCGCAACCCGTTCGCTGATAATAAAATCACGGAAAATATTTGCGACCACATCACTCCGGGCAAGCATTCTAGCGAGCTGTTTAGCGAGTTTGCCGTGGATTGGCTTGGACGTTATACGGACGAGGCGCCATTTTTCGTATACATTGCTTATATGGCTCCTCACGATCCGCGCACGATGCCGAAGCAGTTCCTCGACATGTACGACCCGCAGAAGATCAGCTTCCCGGTCAATTTCATGGAAGAGCATCCGTTCGATTTCGGCGGGAAGAAAGGCCGGGACGAGGTGTTGGCCGCCTACCCCCGCACAGAGGAAGAGACTCGCCGCCATCTGGCGGAGTATTACGGGATGATCAGCCATCTCGATCACGAGTTGGGCAAAGTGGTGGATGCGCTGAAGAAAAACGGCCAATACGAGGACACGATCATCGTATTCGCGGGCGATAACGGTCTGGCGCTCGGCCAGCACGGCTTGATGGGCAAGCAGAACAATTACGAGCACAGCATCCGCGTGCCGCTCATTATGGCGGGTCCCGGTATCGGGAAAAATGCACAGACCGACGCATATGTGTATTTGCTCGATATTTATCCGACGTTGTGCGAGTTGATCGGCATCGACCGGCCAGCTTCGGTGGAAGGGCAAAGCTTTGCCGCAACGTTGCGCGATCCGGCAGCGCCTGCCCGCGAGACGCTCTACTTCGCATTTACGGAGAAAGTCCGTACGGTCAAAGACCGCCGCTACAAGCTGATCGAATATCGTCATAAAGGGAACAAATTCACGCAATTGTTCGATCTGGACACCGACCCGAAGGAATTGACGAATTTGCACGGCCGTCCGGAGTTCGCGGGGATCGAAGATCGTTTGCGCGGCGAGTTGCATCAGTACAAGCAAGCTTGGAACGACGAAGCGCATCCAATGGGGAAGACGTTCTGGGATGCGTTCTAATCGCAAGGCATTAGGGAGGTTGGGAAGTGATTCCGCGCAGTAAGCGCATGAATATTCAGGGGAGGCAGCGCCGTTCCCGGAAGTCCCTTTTACTTTGGGCTGTCGGCTGCGCCTTAATTTTGATCCTAGTAATGATGACTTTCTCTCGATGGCTTAATGTTGCGCTCGCTCCGGTAGACGAGTCCCCACCGCCCCTGCGGGAGGATTTGGTTGCGTCCGCGGAACCTTTGGGACCTGTGCCGCCGACGGCGGAGCAAGCAGCGCAATATGCAACGTTGGAGCGGGAGCGCTCCTATTACGCGGATGCGGACAAGGCGGAATTGGTGATGGGCGAGGATTGGGCGCTCATCCCCAGCGAGGTGGATCCCGGCGATGTGCTTCTGATTCGGCATAATGCGCCTGGCGAGGTGGCGTGGCAAGGGAAGAAGTACACTCTGAAGCCGCTCGGTTCGGGGTATTACACCTATGTGCCGATCCCCATTCAGTTGAAGCCGGGCGAATACGGAATTGGCGGGGCGACGGTGACGGTGCGAACCAAGTCGTTTCCGACGGATCGCCTCACCGTTTCTGAGCAGTTGGAGAGCATCAAGCAGAATACCGAGCGAATCAACGCAGATCAGAAAAAGATCGACAAAGCCCGAAGCCAGTCGGCAGGCGAATTCCTGTTTCCGCCCGATTCGCTGTTCATCGAGCCGGTGCAAGGGCGGCTAAGCACGCCGTTCGGTTACACCCGCTACGTGAACGGCAAGTATGACGGCAGCCATAAGGCGATCGACATTGCGGCACCGATGGGTACGCCGGTAAAGGCGAGCAACGACGGGGTTGTCGTCTTGGCTGAAAC
>JAJFMO010000078.1 GCA_020697475.1 Paenibacillaceae bacterium
GATTCGAAAGTGCTTTTCTTGTCACTCTGAATATTGGCGTACATTTCGCTGCCCTCAACAGCTCTTCGCCACGTCTGCTCCAGCAACGCCGATTCTTCTGGAGCAAGCTTCGTCAGTGTGGGGAAAGCATAATGTTCCACAAGATGGAAAACGCCGATCCGTACATCACCTGCCCAAGACAAATGCGCACATTGTTCTTCCCGCTCTCCGGAATGGATCGAGAACATGGTTTGCGGCGGCAGGATCAGCAGATCGCCTTTATGAAGGGGCAGTTGTTGGCCCTCAAGTTCTATAACCCGATACCCGTCGAGTATGAACCAGAAAAGGGTATAAGGTAATCGGAAAGGTCCCCACTTATTCATCCGATGACGAACGAAAGTCCAGCGCATCTTTACCTGCAATTTGTCGAACGGAATATTCTGCCTGATGTCAGCCATGCGATCCCCCACTTGTAGATTTCTTATCACCTTCGTTGATTATAGCAAATATTGTGCGGGGGATTGAACTGAAATCAGCGGTATTGCCTATTTTTTAAGTGGTTATTTATATTAGTAGACAGGTGTATCTTGTATGCTTAAATTGAAAATCACAATTATCTGCAAGGCGAGAAGAGAGGAGAAATGACATGTTCCATTTGACAAAAGACGAATTGGAAAGGTACCACAGGGACGGCTATCTCAGTTCATTCGATTTGTGCAGTCCTGAGGCGATGGCGGAAGTGAGGGAAAAGGTGGACCGGCTCATGGAGAAAGAAACGTTCCTGACGGATGCGAATCATATTGAACACAAGTTTCTTTATGACTTGATCACCCGGCCGGAAATCATCGACAGGGCGGCCTCCATATTGGGCGAAGATATCGTACTGTGGCGGAGCAATTTTTTTGTCAAGAGTCCCGGCGATAAAGCTGTGCCTTGGCATCAGGATTACAATTCGTGGCCGCTGGACCCCATGATCAATCTGACTGCCTGGATTGCGTTTGAAGAAGCCACAATAGAGAACAGTTGCGTCTGGCTCATCCCCGGTTCTCATCGCAAAATCTTATTGCATGTCCCGACTGAAAAAGGTACGGTACAATTTAACTATGAGGCCGATCCGGAATTCGTCAATAAGCAAGCGGCCATTCCGATCGAGTTGAAGCCGGGGCAGTTTTTTCTGTTTAACGAACGCACACTTCATTATTCCGCACCGAATACGTCGCAGAAGCGCCGTTTAGGTCTCACCGTGCGGATGACGCTGCCATCGGTCAAAGTATTCGTAGAGAACCTGCGAAATCGGGAACAACTCATGTTGGTGCATGGCCAAGACAAATTCGGTTTAAATTCCTACATTCAGCCGCCTGCCGTTTGAGGCATTTGCCCGACTGAGAAACTTAAGCATTGCCGCAAGTTCCACGCAGCACGGTTCCGTCCGGCAATTGGAGTTCATAGGAGTACGGTTGATCGGCGGTGATAAGGAAATGCGCTTGCTCAAGGTCGTACTCGAGCTCAGCTAAGGCATCCATGCTCTCCAACATCAAGTGAAACGATCGGGTGTAGAGGTACCCTCCGACGATCATTCGGCCCCGCTCGGGAAGCCGCATCGGCTCACGATGTTGCTGCCTGTTCCGCTCCGAAGCTTCGCGAATGGCTTGCATCTGGGCGGCTGTTGCGTTGCCGTAATGATCGCGGGTACCGACACCCGGCAATTCGTCGTATTGAACAAGCCGACTCTTACCGACCTGGTTCATCCGTTCCACATAAGCGCGGCTGTGCCAGGCCGGAACCCGTACATCCGTTTCCCCATGAGCGATATAGAGCGGGGTCAGCACATTTTCGCATAAGTGCAACCCGCTTCTTGCCTGATAAGCCATTTCTCTTCCCGAGGGCGGGCCCGCGATCCAAATGTCCATTTCGTCGCGAAACTCTCCTACGGCATCCTGTTCGTACCAGACACGATAATCGGAAATGCCGCATAACGCGGTTGCGGCCGCGAATAAATCCGGGAATTTGGCCACACAAGCCAACGCATTGCCGCCTCCGCCGCTGCCGCCTTCAAGATAAATGACCTCGGGATCGGCCATATACGTCCGATAATGTTCGCGCACATATTGAACGGCGTCCCAAATATCGATCAACTCCAAGCCGTTGCAATCTTGTTGCCCTTCGGAAAAGGCGCGCCCCCGCATATCGATTTGAGCGATCAAGTAATTCCGATCCTTAAGCGGTTCCTCTCGTGTTACCGGCTTGGGCATGCTCATATGCCAGCCGTGCAGTTCAATGAGCAAGGGAGCTTTCCCGACCGGCTTGATGACATTCATCCCCAGCCAAATTCCGTTCGTGACGGAAGAAGGGTAGAGCACAAAATCCTGATACGGCGATTGAAACGGTTTCATGCCCGATTTGGTCAAACGAATGCGATCCTCGAATTGTTCAAACACGTAAAATCCCCCTCTGGCGATAACCTTTTACATTTTCATCGCGATTTTCGATGGGGCGGTGCCCCGGAATTGTTTGAACTGACGGCTGAAAAAATGGATATTGGTGTAACCGAGAACTTCAGCCACTTGGGATACGCTCATGCCGGTAAAGCGCAGCAAATGCTCGGCTCTGTCAATTTTGGAACGTATGATGAATTGTTCGGGAGTCATTCCGATGATTTCCCTGAATTTGCTGGAAAAATAACGCTGGGACAAGCGGGCCCGGTCGGCCAAATCGGTCAAGCTGTGATTCTCTCCGGGGTGTTGGCGAATAAAATTGGCGACTTCGTTCATGACGGCGTTCAGCCGCCCTTTCTTTGCGCCACCCGACGCCACCGTTTGCTCTAACCCGCAACGCATCCACTGGAACAGCAAGCACCGCAGCAATAACTTCGATTCGTGTTCGTAGGCTACTTGGCGAGCCAATCGGCATTGCACATAACGATCCAGCAACATCTCGAAGACGAGCTTGTCTTCGATTTCCTGGCAGTGTGCGGACAACACCTCGTCGTCCGGCATCTCCATGCGAAAGTGAATATAAGTCACGATCAGCGGTTTGTATGGGTTATGCCTGGCCGATGTTCGGTCCCCCGGTCGGAACAAAAAGCATACTCCCCGATGCGCCGAATAGGGATTGCCGTTCAATGTGACCGAGCCTTCGCCTTCCCACACATACCAAAGATCGAAATCGGTCAATGGGTTTCCCGTCGTGTCCCATTTCCAGTTCGGTTCGCAGGTCACTTTTCCGCAAGAGTTCGCTGGTTTCAGTTCAATGCCGCCGATTCGGTCCAACATGTCAAGGTTCACCTGGCTTTCTTTCCTTTATACAATTTATTAGATCCGGGGCCCCCGCAAAGTACCTGAATCAACTTTGAAGCTATGCACCACTTTGTGGGGTTTTTTGTGGTAGTTTAGTGCAACTTATTGATCGTTTACTGTATTTATCCCACTTGGGTTTTATCTTAAGATAAGTAGGAAACATATGCAATATAATTCAAAGATGCGAGCGGCCGCCGCACCGAAAAGAAGAAGCAACGATCATGGCGGAAAGGGGAGCGGTATGAGCGAAAGCGAATTTAATATGAAGGAATTCGGAGCGGTGGGAGATGGAGAAGCGAACGACACTCCTGCCATTCAAGCGGCGATTGAAGCTTGCCATGCCGCCGGCGGTGGAATTGTAACCGTTCCCTCCGGGGATTACCGAATCGGTTCCACGGAATTTAGAACCGGCGTCACCTTGCGTCTGGAAGCGGGAGCCACCCTTTGGGCATCCCGGGAGGCGGGCGACTACCGCGAGGAACCGGACGCCCCTTATACCTGCCGGATCTTGTTCCGCGCCGTCGGAGCCGAGCGCATCGGCTTCACAGGGGAAGGGCAAATCCGGGGCTTCGGCACCGAGACGTTCGGTTCGTGGTGGGGAGTGCCCACACCCCCGCCGCTCAGGGTATGCACGATATTTTTTGACCGGTGCAAGGACGTAGACATCCATGACATTACGATTCATAACAGTTCATTCTGGACGATTCATCTTAAACGATGTGATACCGTTTACATTCAACGGGTCAATATTTTCAATTTTCGTTATCACCTGAATGCCGACGGGATCGACCCGGATGGAAGCCGCAACGTCTTTATTTCTCATTGTCATCTATCCACCGGGGACGACAGCATCGTCATGAAGAGCACCTCCGGCGCGCCATGCGAGAATATATTCGTAACCGATTGTATTCTCGAAAGCCCTTGCACAGCAATCAAATTGGGCACTGAATCGTTCGGGGATTTTCGCAATATTCATTTTACCCGCTGCTCGATTGTCAATTCGGCCATAGGGATCGGGTTGTTTATGAAGGATGGCGGGACGATGGAACGAATTCGCTTCAGCGAAATCACGATTGAGAACGCGGAGCTGTACGACAAGAAACCGGTGATGCCGATCTTCGCCGACATTGAGAAGAGACATGCGGATTCCGCCATCGGGACGATTCGCGATATCGAGTTTGCGGGTTTGACGATTTCAACGCGCAGTTCCATTCTCCTGCAAGGCATGCCGGACAGTCGGTTGGACAACGTTCAGCTGCGAAATATATCCATGCGAATTGTCGGCTCGCACCCATTCGAAGGGCGAGTCAAGCCGGTTACCGGCAGAAGAACGTATCGGGACGATCGGGATACGAAGTTTATAACCAAACCGGCGTACGTGGCGATTGCCTATTGCAAGGAGGCCATTGTCGACAACATGAACATCGTTGTACCGGATGAGGTGGCGGCGGAATTTCCGCGTTATGCCCTTTATGGTTACGCAGCAGACATGCAGTCGGAACGAATCTGCCTGTCTGCCAGGGAAGAGGAAGAGCTCATACTGATCGAAGAAGAGGAAGAAGAGGGGGAATTGTCTTGTTGAAGAAGAGCAGTCTCACTGTGTTGTCGCTTGTGGTAGGGTTTGCGATCGCGACGACGGCTTGCGGAGGTGGAGGGAGTGCAACAAACTCAAGCTCCGGCGCGGAAACGAAGCCTGCAGAAAGCGCTGCTCCCGCCGGGCCGGTCAAGCTGGTCATTACGACTAGCGGAGGGTCGGCGCCGGAAGCGTTCGAGCGGACGCTAGGCGGCCCGATCAAGAAGCGTTTTCCAAACTATACCATCGAGTATGTTCAGCAGACCAAGGAGCAAGGCATCAATGAAATCATCACGGCCGGAACGCCGCTCGATATTGTTTATGAAACAATCGGCAGTATGGCGAAAGGCCTTATAGCGCCTGGAATGGCTGCGGATATCTCCGATCTGATCAAGAAACATAACATCGACTTGAAGCAGTTCGATCCGGTGCTGATCGACGGGATGAAGACGCTGGGAGGCGGCAAATTGTACGGGCTGCCGGTCAATACCGACATCCTGGTCACCTATTACAGCAAAGATTTGTTTGATAAATTCGGCTTGCCGTATCCGAAAGACGGCATGACGTGGGATGCTATGCTGGAATTGGGCAACAAATTGACCCGGGAAGCCGACGGAATCAAATATTTGGGCTTTGCCGCGTCGGTCAACCATTATTTGAAGCTGAACCAGTATTCAGTGCCTTTCGTCGATCCGAAATCGGGAACTTCCTCTTATAGCGACGACAAGTGGAAGACAATCGTCGATACCGTATTCAAGGAACCGGCCAAAAATACGGTGTATCAGGATTATATGAAAGCCCATAAAAATAGCGTCCCGTATAGAAACGAATTCATTAAAGATAAAAATTTGGCGATGATCCTGTATTTGTCCAACTTGCATGCCGGCAGCTACGTCAAGGATTTGGAATCGATGAACTGGGATATGGTTTCCGCTCCGTCATTCAAGGATAAGCCCGGAGTCGGCACCCAACCGTACCCGGTTTACTGGAACGTCGTCTCCACCTCCAAAAACAAAGATGCGGCGATGGAAGTGATCAAATATTTGACTTCCGAAGAATATCAGATGGAGGTTTCCAAGGCGGGATCCGCCACAGTACTGACGAGCAAAGCGGTGAGGGAGGCGATCGGCCAGCAATTGACCCTTAAGCACAAAGTCAATCTGGGCGCCATGTTCTATAACAAAAACGCCCCGATTTCGCCGAAGACGTTGAACGATGACGCAGTACAAAGTTTGTTGGAAAAATCGGTGCCGAATATCGTGCTGAACACGACGGACGAGAATACGGCGTTAAGACAAGCCAAGGAAGCGGCGGACAAAGTCATCTCAGAGAATAAAGCCAAGTAATGGAGGTTCCGCTAATGAGCGAGAGTAGGAGGAAAGAAGGCAAACGAACGTTGTATTCGTACGACACGCCTGAGGAAGAACGGTTGGCGCGATACGTCCATGACACGATGTATCGCCATGACGCACTGGTGGACCATCGGCTCGCATCGCTGTCGGACATCGGAGAACAACAAGTGAAGCAGTACTGGGAAAAAGGATTTTTGGTTATCGAAAACGTACTGAATGACAGGTCGATCGAACAATCGGTCGAGGCGTTGATGGATATTTTGAACGGTCGATCGGTCGGCTCGAAGGTGCAATGGGTTAAACCGGTTCAGGAGTTAACGACGGAAGAAGAGCGCGAATTGTCGGCCCGCAAAGTCTACAATTATATCGATCATGAGCCGCGCCTTAAGGCGATAGCCTATCATGAGGGGATATTGCAGGCGATGGGCCTGCTGCTTGGGGAACAAGCAAAGGTCGTTCAGGATCAGGCGATCCTCAAACCCCCTTCCGGTGGTGCGGAAAAACCGTGGCATCAAGATATGGCGTATGGCAATCTGTCTTACGACAAACCGGTCATCGGGATTTGGCTGGCCCTGGACCCGGCGGATCTGGACAACGGCTGCATGCACATCGTTCCCGGCTCTCACCAAGACGGCGGGGTCCCGCATTATGCCGTACGCGACTGGCAACTGTGCGACCGCAACGTTCGCGTCGACCGCGATCTGGCGGTTCCGCTGAAGCCGGGCGGGGCGCTGATCTTCTCCGGTTTGCTGCACCACGGCACGCCGCCGAATTTCTCCGCGAAGCGCCGTCGCGCCTTGCAAATTCATTATGCACCGGAATCGGCGGTCAAAATGTTGCCCGGCGAATACAAGCGGATGTTTACCAACGAGATGACCGGCGCCGAGTGTTAGAGGAGTAAATCGATTGGGAAACATTTCCTTCGCAATTTATTCGCAGTTCTGGATGCCGCTGGAAGGAGGATTCGGCCGGTGCAGGGCGAACTTCTATAGTGACGTGTAAGCGCACTGAGCAACGGCATAGTTCTGAACATCGAATTGCGGGGGGATGCACATGAAGTTGGGGATGCCGACACTGGTTGAGTTTTTGCGATTCGAGGACAATTTGGTGCTTTGCAGAAAATTGGGGCTTGAACTGGTGGAAATCCATATGGATTTGCCGACTTGCTTGCCTGAGACGATGAGCCCCTACAAATTGCGCGATCTGGCGAACGAATACGGGATAGAGTTTTCGGTGCATTTGCCGGAAGAACTGGATTTGGCGTCGCACCATCCTTCCATTCGCAAGGGACACCAGGATCGTTTCCGTGAGACGATCGATTGGGCGGCTTCGGCCGGAATCCGTAAGTTGAATATGCATCTGCATAATGGAATTTACTTCACTTTGCCTGACCGCAAAGTGTGGATTTACGAGCGTAATGAGCCAGGGTTCATCAAGCTGTTGATCGAATCGTTCACACGATTGAACGAGTGGGCGGGAATGTACGGGCTGACTATTTGCATTGAGAATACGGGGAATTTCCAGATGCCGTTCATCGGCCGAGCGCTTCATCTACTGTTGTCGTCGTTCGATCACGTGCATTTGACATGGGACGTCGGACACGATGCGAAGAGCGGATTTGCCGAAGAGAGCTTTTTTGTGAAAAATGTCGACCGAATCCGCCACATGCATCTGCACGATTATGTCGACGGCAAAGATCATCAACCGTTGTTCAGCGGGATCGTCCCGATCCGCGACCGGCTGGCGATCGCAAATCGGAACGATGCGTCCGTCATTGTCGAGGTGAAAACATCGGAATCGCTGGAACGTTCCGTGACTGCGTTAAAGGATGCCGGGTTGGCGTGATACGTCACCCGGCATTTGCCGTTTTGGCCGGCGTTCCGACGATGCGATGCAACGGGAACACTTGGCGGACGGCTAAGGCGATCATTGCTGCGAACAGCGCTTTGACGGCGTCACCGGGCAAGTAGGGGTAGCAGCCCATCGCCAGCGCTTTGGACAGCGGTACGCCCGCGACGTGGGCGAGCCAAGGCACACCTGATACATAAAGCAACAGCGAGCCGAATACTTCCAACGTCAGGAAGGTGAGTAGGAACACGGTTGTTTTGCTGCCTTTGATGCGGGGAACGATGAGTCCGATGAACAGAGCGGCGAACGGGTACGCCCAGAGGAAGCCGCCGGTGGGCCCAAGAAGGAGGCCGAGTCCGCCGCTGCCGTGCAACAGAGGTAGGCCGAGCGCGGTCAGCACGACGACCAAGAGGATGCTGAACGTACCGTATTGTGCTCCGAGAATGGCTGCGGCCAGCATGACCGCGAAATTTTCCAAGGAGATTGGAATCGGGGTAAAGCCAAGGTGAATGTTCAAGAAGCTTAGTACAACTAACAAGGCGGCGAAAAGGGCGCTGAACACGATGCCGCGCAAAGAAAAAGCAGAATTCATTGCGAAACCTCCTCTTATTTGTTAACCTTGATGCAATATTCTGGTTGACAATGGGATTGTATCACCAACTGTCGTCATGGGGAAGAGGATGTATGTTCGTATGGGGGATTTTTCCGAAATTTTTAGTGGTCGAAAGATGACGGTCACTGTCGGGACGGAAGGCGCGACGGTGCTGGACGGGGTTGATCTGACAATTCGGCGCGGCGAATGGCTTGCGGTCGTTGGCCATAGCGGCAGCGGCAAAAGCACGTTGGCCAAGGTGTTGGCAGGGGTTTGTCCGCTTGCTTCCGGATCGGCTCAGTGGCGAACAGATGCGGGGCGAGTTCACTGGGTGCAGCAAAACCCCGAAGCGCAATTGATCGGCGACACGGTGTGGGAGGACGTTACGATCGGGCTGGCGGGTTCGTCTGGCGAGGGTGGCGGGTCGAGCATAGATGACGATGACAGAGTTGAGAGAGGCTCTGGGGAAGATCGGGCGCTTGAGGCGTTGTCCCGGGTTGGGTTGGCCGATTTACGCGAACAGAAGACGGAGACGCTTTCCGGTGGGCAGAAGCAGCTGTTGGCGATTGCCGGGGCGTTGGCGGCCGGAATGGATACGCTTGTGTTGGATGAGGCGACGTCGATGCTCGATCCGGTTTCACAAGAAAGCGTGATGGAGGCGGTCGAAGATGTTCATCGGGGCGGTACGGCGATCTTCTGGGCGACTCATTCGTTGGATGAGCTGGCTTACGCTGAGCGAGTGGCCGTGCTGGACAAGGGGAAGTTTGTGTTCGAAGGGACTCCGCGGCAGTTCTTTTTTGGGGAAGAAGGGGAGTTGGAGGCGGGAAAAAGGTCGCCGTGCGAGCGTCTCGGGTTCGCTCCCCCTTATACGGTAGAAGTGGCGTGGGAGCTTCTGAGAAGGGGATGGTCGTGGGAGTGGGATCGGCTTCCTCTTAGGCCTGAAGATTTTGCTGTTT